>CAMAFR010000059.1 GCA_945833835.1 uncultured Bacteroides sp. | reverse complement strand
CTCTCGACACACGCACCTGAAACGTGCGCGTCTACCAATTCCGCCACCTGGGCTTCTTCGCACTGCTTCTTCGGAGTTTCACGAGCGGAAAACGAGACTCGAACTCGCGACCCCAACCTTGGCAAGGTTGTGCTCTACCAACTGAGCTATTTCCGCATTACCTTCAACAATATGTCAATCTCAGCGAGCGGAAAACGAGACTCGAACTCGCGACCCCAACCTTGGCAAGGTTGTGCTCTACCAACTGAGCTATTTCCGCAGGCCTTATTCGCTGCAACCATCTTTCCTGATTGCGAGTGCAAAGGTATAGCTTTTTTTTGAACCTACAAGCGTTTGGATAAGTTTTTTCGCATAAATTTTTCCATCCAAACGATAAGCACTTATAAAACAACTGTTTATACAACTATTTTTTCAGGCGTGCATCAGTGCCCCACCGTCGTCAGCACATACGGTCACGATAATCCTCGTAGCCGAAACGTCGATAGACCTCCAGCTCACCGTCGGTATGCAGCAAAGCGATGGAGGGGTGCCGGATGCCATTGAACATAGTGGTCTTGACCGTGGTATAGTGAATCATGTCCTCCAGCACGATGCGTTCTCCCACCTGCAAGGCATGATCGAACTGCCAGCTGCCCATATAGTCGCCGCTCAGACAGCTGTTGCCCCCCAATCGGTAGATATGGTCATCGGGCGCAGCTGTCTTCACCGCCTCATCGGGCAATGTTTTCGCTCCCCGCACCGCCGGTTGGTACGGCATCTCCAGACAATCGGGCATGTGGCAGGTGAAGCTGACATCGAGAATGGCGGTACGGATACCACGGTTCTCGACCACATCGACCACCGAGGCCACCAGTGGGCCCGTCTGCCAGGCAAAAGCCGAGCCCGGCTCCATGATAATCTGCAAATGCGGATAACGGCTCCGCAAGCCCTGCAACAGCCGGATCAGGTGCTCCACATCATAGTCCTTACGGGTCATCAGATGCCCTCCCCCCAGATTCAGCCATTTCAGCTGCGGGAACCAACAGGCGAACCGGGCTTCCAGCTGCTGCAAGGTACGTTCGAGCTCGTAGGAACTCGATTCGCAATGGCAGTGGCAATGGAAACCTTCAATGCCTGCGGGCAAGGTGTCGGGCAACTGGTCGGCTGTCACGCCGAAACGGGTGCCGGGAGCGCACGGGTTATAAAGTTCCACCTCGACCTCCGAATACTCCGGATTCACCCGGATGCCGCACGAGACCGCCTCCTCCGCCTCCTTGGCCTGCGGATAGAACTTGTGGAACTGCGCCAAGGAGTTGAACGTGACATGGTCGCAATACCGTAGGAACGCGGGGAAATCCTCTTCCGTATAGGCCGGCGAGTAGGCGTGCGCCTTGCTGCCGAACTCCTCGTAGGCCAACTGCGCCTCGAAGGCCGAGCTGGCCGTGGTGGAGCGGATGTACTCGCGGAAGATGGGGAATGACTTCCACAGGGCGAAGGCCTTGAAGGCCAGAATGATTTCAACGCCGGAACGCTTGGCTACCGATTGAATCAGACCCAGATTCTTTCTGAGCAGGGTTTCCTCCATGACGTAACACGGAGAAGGGATGTTCTGTATATCCATAGATTCACATTAATTATATATTCGACACGTCTTTCGAGCCTCCTTGGTCCGACGTTTCAGAGGTCGTGTTGCCTCATTCGATACTCGGCCAGCTCCTCATACTTCGTGCCGGGCCGTCCGTAGTTGCAGTACGGATAAATGGAGATGCCGCCACGCGGTGTGAACAGTCCGGTCACCTCTATATATTTAGGATCCATGAGCCGGATCAGGTCTTTCATGATGATGTTCACACAATCTTCATGAAAATCACCGTGGTTGCGGAAGCTGAACAGATACAGCTTCAGGCTCTTGCTTTCCACCATCTTCCGGTCGGGCAGATAGCTGATGCGTATCTCCGCGAAATCGGGCTGTCCCGTGATAGGGCACAGGCTGGTGAACTCCGGGCAGTTGAACCGCACCCAGTAGTCGTTTTCGGGATGCTTGTTGACAAATGCCTCCAGCACTTCCGGCGCATAGTCCTGCCGGTATTCGGTGGTCTTCCCCAAAAGGGTCAGTTCGTCTTTTCTTTCCATAAGTCTATAGCTTTACTTTTGTTTCAATTTTCCCGACAGGTACTTCTCCAATCCCTCCCGGCGCAGCCGGCAGGCAGGACAGTGTCCGCAGCCGTCTCCGGGAATCCCGTTATAGCAGGTCAGGGTCTCGTTCCGCACCAGGTCAAGCACTCCCAGCTCGTCGGCCAATGCCCAGGTCGCCTCCTTGTCTATCCACATCAGCGGCGTATGGATGACGAACTGCTCGTCCATCGCCAGGTTCAGCGTCACGTTCAGGCTCTTGACGAAGGCATCCCGGCAATCGGGATAACCGCTGAAGTCGGTCTGCGAGACCCCCGTCACCAGTTGGCTGATGCCGTGCTCGCGCGCAAAGACCGCGGCAATGCTCAGAAAGAAAAGGTTTCTGCCCGGCACGAACGTGTTGGGATACGAGTCTTCCGGCTTCACCTCGTCCATCCGGAGCGAAGTGTCCGTCAATGAGTTTTTCCCCAAACGGCCGATAAACGACACGTCCATCACATGAAACTCCACATCGGCCTTGCGGGCTATGGCGCGTGCCAGCTCCACTTCCTTGACGTGCTTCTGTCCGTAGACAAAGCTCAACGCCACTACTTTCCGGAACCGTCTCTTGGCCCAGAACAGACACGTGGTGGAATCCTGTCCACCACTGAATACCACCAATGCTACGTCTTTATCCATCATCTCTACAAGTCTTTTATCCGTAAGATATTATAAGAAATGTGCTCATCATACACGTCCGAACCCTCCGTACGCTTGATGTAGCGCACCACTCCTATCGTGACTGGCAGCACGATGATTTCGTACAAGGTCTTCAGCACGACCTGCACCGACATCATCTTGAGCAGCTCTTCGGGAGGCATCAGTCCGCCGAAAGCCAAGGGAAAGAAAATCAGCGAGTCGGCCCCTTCACCGGCCAATGTGGACAGGATGGCCCGTGCCGAAAAGTTCTTCCCGTGCGAGAAGACCTTCATGCGGCTCATCACATAGGCGTTCAGGAAAGAACCGGCCAGAAACGCCACCAGGCTGGCCACCGCGATGCGGGGCGCCAGTCCGAACACGAAATTGAAGCTTTCCTCCCCCTGCCAGAAAGGAGCGGCAGGCAGCATCACCGCCAATTGGCCCATGGCCACTACCATGAAGTTCATCAGGAACCCCATCCAGATAATCAAGCGGGTCTTCCGATACCCCCACACCTCGGCGATGCAGTCATTGATGATATACGAAACGGGAAACACAATCAGGCCGGCGGTCACCGACAGCGGCCCCAACTGGACAACTTTGGTCTCTAAAAGATTGGCTGCCACCAGGCAGACACAAAACACAATGCCCAAGACCATGAAAGGCACTGATACGAGATTGCTCTTACTCATATTACTCCTGTTTTTTACGTGGTGTTCTAGAATACACGGCAGGCAGGGGGGCTGCGTCCGTCGGCAGAACGACAGCCACCTGTCGGCAGTTTTTTTACGGCGGCAAAGGTAACGATAAATCCTGATTCCGCCATCATGGAAAGCAGAAAAAAGAGGGGCGGACAGCCCCCTCCCGTGCGTCAAGGCCGGTTAAGGTCCGTCAGCGTCTGGCCCTGGTACTTGCCGGTCAGTGCGTCGAGGAAAGACTTCACTTTGGCAACCTCGGCATCCGGCATCTCACGGCCCACCTGATAGGCGGCCATCATGCTGACAGCCTTCTCCAGGGTAGGCACGCTGCCGTCATGATAGTACGGCCATGTGAGCGCGACATTGCGCAGCATGGGGGTCTTGAAGCGGTAGCGGTCCCGTTCCACCTTCGTCTGTGCCCAACGTCCGTTGTCAGAGTCGGTCAGCCCCGACTTGGCGTTGATTTCACGGTCCTGGAAATAGTTGGCACGCTGCCCCATCAGCTCGTACGACTGGCCTCCCAGGACGACACCCACATGACAGGTGGCACACTTGTACTCCTTGAACAGGGCATAGCCCTCTATCTGCTCGGCCGTCAGCGCCGTCTTGTCTCCCTTGAGGTAAAGGTCAAACGGACAGTCGGGCGTGAGAAGCGTCTTCTCATATTCGGCAATGGCATCCGTGATGGTCTGCTCGTTCAGCCCCTCGGGATAGACCGCCAGAAAGCGTTTGGCAAAGTCGGTGTCCGCAGCGAGCTTGGCCGCAATCTCGTCAAACGAAGCGGAACCCATCTCGACAGGATTGAGAGGAGGTCCTGCCGCCTGCTCGGCCAGCGTTGCGGCACGTCCGTCCCAGAACTGCACAAAGTTGAACACGGCATTGAACGATGTCGGGGCATTGATGCCACCGAATTGTCCGCCGATACCGTCGGAGAACTGGTGGTTGTCCACACCGGCCGTCTCAATGGCATGGCAAGAGGCGCACGAAACGGTGTTGTCCCCCGAAAGACGGGTGTCATGATACAGCTCCTTTCCGAGCTGCACCTTGGCGGGGTCGACGGCTACCGAATCGGGAACGGGGCGCACCGGCTCGTTCTTGAACTCAGCGGCGGCCAGCTCGTTGGGATAGAAGTGTTCACGATGCCGCTTCACCCAGTCGAAGACCATGTCGGCCTTCGCCTGCGTCACCGACGAACCCCAATGCACCAGGCTGTAGGAAGCCAAAGGCATCGAACCGTCGGCGATACACATCTCCACCTTGGCGAGGTCCACCTCGTTCACCGCCTCGCCGGCAGCAATGGCCTTCAGCATCGGCTCGATGTCGAACACCTTGTAGCCGGCATCCACGTGTGCCTGGATCATCGAACTGGCCACCGGCCATGTGGCATAGAAAGGCAGGGCGGGACTGGCCGTGTGACAACTGGCACAGCCGCCTTCACCAAGGATTTGCGTCATCTGCCCGTCGGCAGGCAATGACGGGTCCGGAGCCTGATTGGCGGCCCGGTAGGCTACGGCCAACCCTATCACCACGACTGCTCCGGCCACGATAATTTTACTGATTGTTTTCATACACTGTATTGTTTTTGATAATAAAAAAAATAAGTCGGAAACCTGTTAATAGCTGTGCAGGCTCTCTGCCGCCGATGGCAGGAAGTTGACCCCGTACCAACACATCTGCAATAGAAGGAAACCTATCAGGAGCCACACGTAGGCCGTCCTTCCGGCGGTGCCGTCCGTCTTGCGTTGCCGCAGGTGGACGTAGACCAGATAAGCGCACCACGTCGCTGCGGCCCAAGTCTCTTTCGGGTCCCAGCTCCAATAGTCCCCCCACGCCTGCTTGGCCCAGATGCACCCCGACAGCATCCCGAAGGTGAGAAACGCCAGCCCTATCCTCACCAAGGTGTCGGTAGAGCGGAGATACTGCCCCGTGTGCCGGTACAGCCCGGCCAACGCCAGGACAAAGGCACAGCCGAAAAGGCTGTAAGAGAACATATAGACCGTGACATGAGGCACAAACCAGGCACTCTGCAAAGCGGGCATCAGACTCCGGTCATGGATGTCGGGCCGCACCACATTGATGACAATGAACACCAACGCCACCACCAGCGACGACAAAGGCAGCCACCGGTAGTTCCATTGAAGGTAGACCAGCCAGCCGGAGAACACCATAAAGAACGAGTACCAAAGGCGCGTCTCGCCAAGCGTACGCAGTGGCGGACGTCCCAGCGCGCTCCACAGTCCGATGATGAACGCCGTGTAGACGGCCAGTCCGGCAGCCGTCGTCCACACACATACCGCACTCCGTCCGTCCTCCTTGCGCAGGGCGGCCACCGTACCTATGGCCCAACAAAGAACGGCCACCAAGGCAAACGGCGGAAACACTTCCCAAGAAATCATCCCGCACATCCTCCTTTCCGCTTCGCCGTCAAGGTCAGCGGCATACCTGCCAGCAGCAGCACTATTCCCGACAGCACGACATACTTCCAAGGCTGGCGCACAATCTGCAACACGCAGTATGCCACCTCCGCGTCGCCGCTTTTCCTGTCATAGTCCATCAGGTAGACATCTTCGCCCGGCGCCACGGCGAACGGACTGTTCACGGCCAGCCGGCAGGGTTCGCCGTCAATCCGTAAGGCAGCCGTATATTGTGCAGGAGATCCGTCGGCCGGATTCCTTTCCACTTCAAAGGCATCCAGCCTCAACTTATACCGGAGTGGGACCAGATGTCCCCCCGCATCATAGGCCTTGTCCACCTCCGTGCCCCGGACCAACAGGACACGCATCTCCTTCTTGTCTCCCGCACCGGCCATACCGCCGAACAGGGTCAGCCAGATACCCAGGTGGACGGCCAGAAACGCCGCATCCCGCCGCAAGCGGAACGTATGGAGGCGGTGAAACACCCCCAATGCCAGATTGGCCAGCAACGCCACCAGCAGACCCACGAAAGGCCACGAGGTAGTAAGGCCAGAGGCCTGCGGCACACTGCCCGCCACCACACACCCGGCGGCCACCCCTCCCAGCAACAGGCCGGCTGTGCGCGGAGAGCGGAGCGAGACGAGCCACGCCTGCCGCCCGTACTCTTTTTCGAGCACAAACAGCAGGGCGGTGAAAGCCACCCCCAACGCAAGTCCGACGGGGAAAGCCGCCAGCCTTGCATCCACATTGCCGAACAGCAGCTGAAGCGCGACCAAGACCAAGAGATAAGACACCAGCCAATACATATATAGTAATGAATATAATTTCTACAAGATTACAGGTTTTCATTGAATCCTGCAAGATTCCTCCCCAAAATATTTGGTAGCGGCAGCACGTTTTCCGCCTCCGAAAGGCCGGACGTTTCTTGCACAATCGGCAGGAATCATGTATTTTTGCCCCATCCAGCTTGCTTCCCGTGGTTATCGGGAGGTGATTTTTTTAGACAGATGAAACCATCATGAGAAAACAAGAACTGTATGCCAGTGTCATCGGCTATTTCCAACAGACCATGCCGGTGGCCGAAACCGAACTGCACTATGAGAACCCCTACCAACTGCTGGTGGCGGTCATCCTCAGCGCGCAGTGCACCGACAAGCGTGTCAACCAGATTACCCCTGCCCTGTTCCGCGACTTCCCTACCCCCGAAGCGCTGGCCGCCTCCTCCACCGAGGTCGTCTTCGGCTACATCCGCAGCGTGAGCTACCCCAACAACAAGGCCCGCCACCTGACCGGCATGGCACGGATGCTGGTCGAAGAGTTTGGTGGCGAGGTGCCCGACACGCTGGAACAGCTGATCCGACTGCCGGGGGTAGGACGGAAGACGGCCAATGTCATCCAGAGCGTCGTCTTCAACAAAGCCGCCATGGCGGTAGACACCCACGTGTTCCGCGTCAGCCACCGCATCGGGCTGGTCCCGAAGACCTGCACCACCCCCTTGGCCACCGAACGACACCTGGTGCGCCATTTGCCCCAGGCCCTCATCCCTACCGCCCACCATTGGCTCATCCTGCACGGCAGGTACGTCTGCACCGCCCGCAACCCCAAATGCTCAGAGTGCGGACTGAACGGCCTCTGCAAGGAATCGCTGAAGCTGTCCGGCGGTTAATATTCCACCTTGTCCGCCTTGTCGGTCCACTCCTCAAAGGCCCGCAACGCCTCATCGCGCAACAGGCCCTCCGACTTCAGCCTCCGCTCCACCGCCGGGAGCTCCAGCTCGTCATAGATAAACGAATCGTCGAAACCAATCCGCTGGGCATCCGTCTTCGTGTTGCCGTAATACACTTTGTCTATATGCGCCCAATAGATGGCGCCCAGACACATGGGGCACGGCTCGCACGAGGTATAGATTTCGCATCCCTGCAGGTGGAAGGTCCCCAATGCCGCGGCGGCGGCCCGTATGGCACAAATCTCCGCATGGGCCGTAGGGTCACAGTCGTGCGTCACCCGGTTGACCCCTGTCGCCACTATCTCCCCCTTGCGGGCTATCACCGCCCCGAACGGGCCGCCACCGTGGGCTACATTCTCCACCGAGAGGCGGATGGCCTCCCGCATCAATTCTTCTTTGGTCATGGTCACAAAGATTTCCGTCAGACAAAATCGTCCGCCGCTTATTTGTTTTTCAGCAAATCACGGATTTCAGTCAGCAGCTGGATGTCAGCAGGAGGAGCCGGCGGTGTCTGGGGAGCCGCAGCCTTCTCCGCCTCTTTCTTCTTGGTCAAGGCGTTCACTCCCTTCACCAGCAGGAAGACGGCAAATGCGATAATCAGGAAGTCAAACGTCACCTGGACGAAATTACCATAGCCGATGGCCACCTCGGGCGTCACCACCTTGTCTCCCTCCATCACCGCATCCTTCAGCACCAGCTTCAAATCCGAAAAATTCACGCCGCCTACCAACAGGCCGACAGCCGGCATGATCAAATCGCCCACTACCGAAGACACAATCTTGCCAAACGCACCGCCGATAATGATACCCACAGCCATGTCGATCACGTTTCCACGCATGGCGAACTTCTTGAACTCTTGAATCATTTTTTTCATAAATACACAATCGCTTTATAATTCCAAGGGGCAAAGATAAGATTAAATTCCGGTCTAAAAGCTATCGAATCCTAAAATCGTTAAATCTGCTGACGAAAAGCTGCCACTACCGGCGGCTGGCATATACTTTGCCTTTTCCTTATCAAATAAAAAAACTGACAGACATGGCTTACATAGACTATTACAGCATTCTTGGCGTGGACAAGAACGCCACGCAGGAAGACATCAAAAAGGCCTACCGCCGGCTGGCCCGGAAATATCATCCGGACTTGAACCCGGACAACGCCTCGGCCAAAGAGAAGTTCCAGCAAATCAACGAGGCCAACGAAGTGCTGAGCGACCCCGACAAGCGGAAGAAATACGATGAATATGGGGAACATTGGAAACACGCCGATGAGTTCAAGGCACAACAGGAAGCCTACGCCCGTGCCGGGAACGGCGGCTACTGGTACAGCACCGACGGCACACACTTCAGCGGCGGATTCGGTGCGGAGGACCTGCACGGCTTCGGAGGCGGCAACGCCAGCGGGTTCTCGGATTTCTTCGAAGAGCTTTTCGGACATCGGGCGGGCACCCGTCCTGACGCGGGAGGGGCCTTCAGCGGACCAGACCTCGAAGGGGAGCTGACCCTCTCCTTGCGGGAAGCCGCCACCACCCACCGGCAGACCTTCAGCGTAGGCGGACAGACCCTGCGCATCACGGTACCTGCCGGCATTGCCGACGGACAGGTCATCAGGCTGAAAGGACACGGCGGCAAAGGGAGAAACGGAGGGCCCGACGGCGACCTGTATCTGACGTTCCACATTACCGACGACCCGGTCTTCCAGCGGCAGGGCAACGACCTGTACACCCAGGTGACCATCGACCTCTATACGGCTGTCCTGGGAGGGTCAGTGACGGTGGACACCCTGGACGGACAAGTGAAACTGAAGGTACTCCCCGGCACCCAGAACGGAGCCAAGGTACGTCTGAAGGGCAAAGGCTTCCCTGTCTACAAACAGGAAGGCCGTTGCGGCGACCTCATCGTGACCTATCACGTCCAGCTGCCCGAACGGCTCTCCGAACGCCAGAAAACGCTTTTCCGCCAGCTGCAAGAGGCATGAAGGGAACACACGTCCGCCGGCCTCCTGCCGGTCTTGCCGCCACACATCCCTGATGTAGGCGTCCTGCCATCAGTGACGACGCTCCACCATCACCACTGATGGCTTCCGCCACCTTCAGCCAATCCTTTTACGCCATCTCATCATTGATGGCAAACAGCATGTACAACGGTATGTTTGTCACACCACTCTCGTTGCGATCGTAGGGCATCCAGACCGGCAGAAAGCAAAAAGTCCACCTCCGCCTACTACTGCCTACCCGGCACGCCGTGACAGCAGGTATTCTCCGTTCGGGTGGCACTGACAAAGCTACGCTTTTTTCCCGATTCGTGCAATGCCCTGCTACCACAGTTCGGACATATTCCGGCCAAAAGATGCTTTGACGGCCCCGAAAGTTGGTTTTTCAGAAGATTGTTTGCACTTTTGCACTCTTGAAAACCATTACGACTACGCATGAACCACAATTCCCCTACAGGCATCGAGGCATTCAGCCAGCTGATTGCCGCCGCCATGAAGCTGCCCGTGCACCGGGTGGACAACACCTTGAAGTTACTGACCGGCGGGGCCACCATTCCCTTCATCAGCCGCTACCGCAAGGAGGCCACCGGCGGACTGGACGAGGTGCAAATCGGCGAAATCAACGACCGTCACCACAAACTCTCCGAACTCGCCAAACGCAAGGAAACGATTCTTGCCACCATCGACGGGCAGGGAAAACTGACCGACGAGCTGCGGAACCGCCTCCTGGCCTGCTGGGACGCCACCGCACTGGAGGACCTCTACCTGCCTTTCAAGCCCAAACGGAAGACACGTGCCGAAACGGCCCGCCAGAAGGGACTGGAACCGCTGGCAACCATCCTGCTGATGCAGCGCGAACGGCAGTTGTCCGAACGGGTACGTGCCTTTGTCAAAGGAGAGGTGGCGGACGAGGAGGAGGCGCTGAAAGGAGCGCGCGACATCATTGCCGAGCAGGTGAACGAGGATGAACAGGCCCGCCACGTGTTGCGACAGCAGTTCGGCCGCCAGGCGGTCATCATCTCCAAGGTGGCCAAAGGGAAGGAGGCCGACGAGGCCGCCGCCAAATACCGCGACTACTTCGACTTCAGCGAACCGCTGAAGAGATGCTCATCCCACCGCCTGCTGGCCCTGCGCCGTGGGGAGGCGGAAGGTGTCCTGAAGGTAAGCATCGCCCCGGCAGACGACGGGAGCTGCTCTGACCGGCTGAAACGGATGTTCGTTCACACAGACGGCGAATGCGCCCGCCAGGTGGAAGAGGCCGTCGGCGATGCCTACAAACGGCTGCTGCGCCCGGCCATCGAGAACGAGCTGGCCGCACTCAGCAAGGCCCGCGCCGACGAGGAGGCCATCCGGGTGTTCGCCGCCAACCTGCGCCAACTCCTGCTGGCACCGCCCTTGGGACAGAAACGGGTGATGGGCATCGACCCCGGATTCCGCACCGGATGCAAGGTGGTCTGCCTGGACGAGCAGGGCACCCTGCTGCACAACGAGGCCATCTATCCGCATCCGCCACAGTCGGAAACCGCGGCGGCGGGACGTAAGCTGGTGAAGTTGGTGGAGCAATACCGGATAGCGGCCATTGCCATCGGCAACGGCACAGCCGGACGGGAGACGGAACGCTTTGTCACCGCACAACGGTACGACCGCGACGTACAGGTTTTCGCCGTGAGCGAAGACGGAGCCTCGGTCTATTCGGCCTCCAAGACCGCCCGCGAGGAGTTTCCGGACTATGATGTCACGGTGCGCGGTGCGGTGTCCATCGGACGGCGGCTGATGGATCCGCTGGCCGAGCTGGTGAAGATTGACGCCAAGTCCATCGGCGTGGGGCAATACCAGCACGATGTGGATCCGGCCAAGCTGAAGTCATCTTTGGACCAGACCGTGGAGAGCTGCGTCAACCTGGTGGGAGTGAACGTGAACACGGCCAGCCGCCACCTGCTGACCTACGTGTCGGGACTGGGTCCCACGCTGGCACAGAACATCGTGGACTACCGTACGAAGAACGGTCCGTTCCGCTCCCGCCGCGAACTGCTGAAGGTGCCCCGCATGGGTGCCAAAGCCTTCGAGCAATGCGCCGGCTTCCTGCGCATCCCCCACGGGAAGCATCCGCTGGACAACTCTGCCGTCCACCCCGAAAGCTATGCCATTGTTGAGCGGATGGCCGCCGACCTGCAGTGTTCGGTGGACGAACTGCTCACCGACAAGCGGCTGCGCGACAGTATCCGCCCCGAACGTTACGTGACCGATACCGTAGGGCTGCCCACACTGAACGACATCCTGCAGGAACTGGACAAGCCGGGACGTGACCCCCGGCAAATCCTCCGTGCCTTTGAGTTCGACCACCACGTGCGCTCCCTCGATGACCTGCGCGAGGGCATGGAGCTGCCGGGCATCGTGACCAACATCACCAACTTCGGCTGTTTTGTGGACATCGGCATCAAGGAGAAAGGGCTGGTGCACATCTCGCAACTGTCCGACCGCTTTGTGAGCGACCCCACCACGGTGGTGAGCATCCACCAACAGGTGCAGGTCAGGGTGCTGGGCATCGACCACGAACGCCGCCGCATCCAGCTGACCATGAAAAAAATGTAGCATCCCCCTTTTTTGAAAAGACAACGCGCCATGAAGAAAACCACTCCCTGCGCCTGGTTCGTGTTCAACAGCGGACAGGTGCTGATAGAAAAGAAAACCGGCGGCTACCACATCCCCGTAGGGACCGAACCGCCGACAGAAGTGCCCATCGGCAGTACCGTCCACCTTATCGGCACCTTAGACGGACGGACAGCCAAGACGTATGCCATCCATCATCCGGTGGCGGGCGACGAGCAGAGCCCCTGCATGATGAAAGACCTGCGGGCCTCGTTCGACGTGCTGCCCCCCGAAGAATACCGCATGGCAGGCAAGGCGGCACAGATACTGAACTGGGACAAGAACAGCCGCTACTGCCCCATGTGCGGCGTGCCCACCGTGCAGGTGAGCCCCATCGCCAAACGCTGTCCCGAATGCCGGCAGGAATTCTATCCCCGCATCTCGCCCGCCGTCATCGTGCTCATCAAGAAAGCAGACAGCATCCTGCTGGTGCATGCCCGCAACTTCCGCGGCTCGTTCAAGGGGCTGGTGGCGGGTTTTCTGGAACCGGGTGAGACGCTCGAAGAGTGTGTCCACCGAGAGGTGATGGAAGAGACCGGCCTCACCATCCGCAACCTGACCTACTTCGGTAGCCAGCCGTGGCCCTACCCCAGCGGCATCATGGTGGGCTATTATGCCGACTATGCCGGCGGCACCATCAAGCTGCAAGACGAAGAGCTGAGTGCCGGCGGTTTCTATCCGAAGGACCGCCTGCCGGAAATTCCCAAAAAGCTGAGCATCGCCCGCCAGCTGATTGACGCTTGGATAGAAGGGAAAATTTAACGCCCTTCGGGAACGGGATAGTTGATCTCCCAATCCTTCAGCGTGCGGGTTTCCTTATCGAAACGGATGCCGACCTTCA
>CAMAFR010000058.1 GCA_945833835.1 uncultured Bacteroides sp. | reverse complement strand
TACGACCTGAAGCCGGAAATGAGTGCCTACGAAGTGAAGGACAAGCTGGTGGAGGCCATCGGCACCCAGCAGTATGACTTCATCGTGGTGAACTATGCCAACGGTGACATGGTGGGCCATACCGGTATCTATGCTGCCATCGAAAAGGCTGTGGTGGCCATCGACAACTGCGTGAAGGACACGGTGGAAGCTGCCAAGCAGAATGGCTATGAAGTGATTATCATCGCCGACCACGGCAATGCCGACCATGCACTGAACGAAGACGGATCGCCCAACACGGCCCATTCGTTGAACCCGGTTCCGTTTGTGTACGTCACCGACAACAAGGATGCCAAGGTGGCCGACGGCGTGCTGGCCGATGTGGCTCCCTCCGTACTGCACATCCTGGGGATGGCACAGCCGGCTGAAATGACCGGTAAGGACCTTATCGGATAAGTTTCCGTGACGGTGTAGGAATAAAGCTCCGGACCATTTTCCGGAGAGGAGGGAAGAGGGTGTGTCAGGACCCGTTAGGCCGATCAAAGACACACCCTCTTCTTTCTCTTTATATTTTCGTGACTTTCCTATTTCTTTTCATTCTTCCTTAAAAAAATCGGATGATTCATGATTCAGATACAGGACGTGGTCGTCAGTCTTGACGTTTTCCGTGAGAAGTTCGTGTGTAACCTGGATGCCTGCAAGGGCGAGTGCTGCATCGAGGGCGATGCGGGTGCCCCTGTCGAGGCAGACGAAGTGGCGCAATTGGAAGCGGTGTTGCCCATCGTGTGGGAGGAACTGTCGCCCGCTGCCCGTGATGTGATAGAGCGGCAGGGAGTGGTCTATACCGATGCCGACGGTGATTTGGTGACCTCCATTGTGGGAGGGAAGGACTGCGTGTTCACGTGTTACGACGAACGGGGATATTGCTATTGTGCCATCGAGAAGGCCTACCGTGAGGGGAAATGCAGCTTTTACAAGCCCATTTCCTGTCACCTCTATCCCATCCGTGTAGGCGACTACGGACCGTTCAAGGCCGTCAACTACCACCGTTGGGATGTCTGCAAGGCAGCGGTGTTGCTGGGCCGGAAAGAGCAGGTGCCGGTCTTCCGCTTCTTGAAAGAGCCGTTGGTGCGCAAGTTCGGCCAGGAATGGTATGACGAGCTGGAGACGGTGGCCGACGAACTGGCCAAACAGAAACTGATTTAAACAACAGAACAAAAAAGATACATGAACAAATACTTGACGATATGTCTGGCTGGGCTCTTGCCGCTGGCTGCCTGTACGGGAGAGATTCCCACAGAGGCAGGGCTGGAGGACCCGACGATAGACCTGACCGAAAACGGTACGGTGGTGCCCGGCGTGCTCCGGGTGAAGCTCCAACAGGAGCCTGCCGCCGATATCAGTGTCAGCAGCACAGACGGGTCGGTGGTGCTCACCGGCATCCGTACGCTCGATGTGGCCGGTACGACACTGAAGATTACCCGCATGGAGCGGGTCTTCCCCGATGCCGGCGAGTTTGAGGCACGTACACGCCGCGAAGGGCTGCACCTGTGGTATAACGTGTGGTATGAACAACCCGAAACCGTTTCGCGCGTGGCGCAGCAGGTGGCCGCGCTGGACGGGATAGCACTGGCAGAGCCGGTGTATGCCATCGAGACCCGCGATTTGAAGTCTGCCGATGTACAATGGGCCTTGGCGGTGCCCCGCAGTGGTGAATGGCTGTATGACGACCCCATGGCGGAAGGACAGTGGAACCTGCGCAATAAGGGGACCGAATCGTGGCAGCGCAGCGGGGCGGACGTAGGGCTGACGGATGACTGCTGGCAGCAGTATCACGGCGACAAGCGCATTGTGGTGGCGGTGGTGGACGGCGGCATTGACGTGACCCATCCTGACCTGGCCGCCAACATCTGGACAGACACCGACGGCAGTCATGGCAAGAGTTTCGTGGCGGGACTCTCCACTTTGGTGCCCTATTATCACGCCACCCATGTGGCAGGACTGGTGGCGGCTGTCAACAACAACGGTGTCGGCGTCAGCAGCATAGCGGGCGGTGACGGGACGGCCGGAAGCGGTGTGCAGCTGATGAACTGCCAGATTATCAATGCCCGGCAGCTCAGTGCCACGGCCGATTATGCGGCGGCCATCAAGTATGGTGCCGACAAGGGGGCTCTCATCAGCCAGAACTCATGGGGCTACTCCAGCCCGCAGGCTACGGCACAGGCCGAGAAAGATGCCATCGATTATTTCATCAAATATGCCGGCTGTGACAACAATGGCAACCAGTTGCCCGACAGCCCCATGAAAGGGGGCATTGTCTTGTTTGCCACCAACAACCACAACAGCGAGAGCGTGGAAGACGCTGCTCCGGCCGATTATGAGCCCGTAGTGGCTGTGGCGGCCTTGCTCCCCAATTTCACCAAGACCTCTTATTCCGATTACGGAAGCTATATTGACATCGCGGCTCCCGGCGGTGCCGGTCCCAATGACCGTCTGCCGCGCGAGGCGGGTATCTTGAGTACCTACACCAACGGCGCCTATGAATACATGGCCGGGGCATCCATGGCTTGTCCGCAGGTCAGTGCGGCGTGTGCGCTGATCATCCAGAAGTTCGGGATGAACCAACCCGGCTTCACTCCGGACAAGCTGAAGGACATCCTGCTGGGCAGCACCACACCGATTGACGGGCTGAATCCGGACTATGCCGGCAAGCTGGGCACCGGTGCGCTGAACATCCGGCAGGCCTTGTCGATGGATGCCGACGGCATCCCGGTCTTCAGTCTGGAGAGCAACACCGTGACTGACGGAAAGCTGAACTTCAAGGTCAGCTCCGCCTTGGCGGGTCCCGGGGTACTGACCCTTTTCAATGCCACCGGCTATCCGGTGTACCGGCAGGAGATGAGCCTGCAGGTCTATTCGTGGACAAAGGTGGACATCGCCTCGCTGGCACCGGGATACTACACCCTGCAGTACGAGGCAGGCGACACGCTCATCAAAGAAAATTTCATAAAGCAGTAAGATAAAAGATGATGAGAAAATGGTTGATGACAATCGTGCTGGCCGGCGCGGCATGGTGCCGGCTCTCGGCACAAGAGGCGGAGGTGCGTCCGCTGAATACAGGTGCGTCCGGTTTCCTGACACTTCCTGCCGATGCCCGTTCGGCAGCGATGGCCGGGACGGGGATTGCCCTTCCGGCAAGTCCGCAGGCCGTATTCCATAATGGGGCGGCAACGGCAGGCAGTGAAGGTCCCGACCACGGCTTCGGATACACCTATTCGCCGTGGATGCGCTCTTACGCTTCGGGCTACAGCCTGCATACGGCCAGCGGATATTGGCGGCTCGACTCACGCCAGGCTGTGATGGGCGGTTTCCGTTATTACGGCTGTCCGGAACTGACGATGGCCGACACCAAGCTGGCTCCGCGCGAGTGGGCGGCGGAGGTAGGCTATGCCTATCGCCTGCTGGACGGACTGTCGGTGGCGGCTACGGCACGTTATGTCCGTTCGGATATGGGCGGTGGCATGGCTGCCGGGACGGTGGCTTTCGACGTGAGCGCGTTTTACCGTCACTCGTTGCCGCTCTTGCCCGATGCCGAATGGTCGGTCGGTGTGCGGGCCTCCAACATGGGGGCGCGGCTGAAGTACGGCGCATCGAAGGCTGATTTGCCGTCGCAACTGGCGGCAGGCGGAGCGGTGACCTTACCGTTCATGCTGTTGCACAAACTGACTTTGACGGCCGATGTCTGTTTCCGGATGCAGCCCACCGATGTACAGGCGGTGAGCGTTTCGGCCGGTGCAGAATACACGTTGCTGGATGTGCTCCACTTGCGTGGTGGCTATCATTACGGTGACAAGCAGAAGGCCGATTACAGTTATGGCTCGGCGGGTGCCGGCCTGTCGCTCTATGGGGCGCGCCTTGATTTCGGCATTCTCTTTGCCGACAAGGAATGTCCGTTCCGCAACACATGGTCGGTTTCGGCTGGATTCTGCTTCTGACGGCTGCTGAAACAATGACAAGGGTGTGTCAAGACTCCGTAATCAATGGGGCTTTTGACACACCCTTGTTTTCAATGCTTGTGCCGGTTGGCACGGCGTCGGCGGTATTCCTCCTTCATTTTGGCGGAGCCGGAGCCATGTAGTCCGGTAATGTAGGTCTTTTTCTTGGCTTTGGTCTTTATCTTGTCATTCTTTTGGGCAGGTCGTTGGGAACTGCCTTTGAACACAATGCCTTCTGTCATGATTTTCTCTATGTCCATACAATAGCGGTTGGTGGGTTATTGGAAATAAACTGTCTGCAAATCTTCGGCCCCGGCATACTCTTTCAGCAGGTTTTCGAGGTAGGCTACGTCATCGGTCAGCCCTGCTTCGCCGCTATAACCATTCATGATGGCCAGCAGCCGGGTGGTGTCGGGGCCTATTTTGGTTCGCTCATGGTCGCTGGTAGGGGTACCGATACCGCCCTGCGCATCCCGGTAGACGGGCATCCCTTGGATGTTGAGTGCACCCCGTCCGATTCCCTCGTAAGGTTCGCCTGCCTTTCCGATGCCCAGCACAAGCGTGTCGCCCTGTATCTTGTCGCGGTCGAATCCGCCGATGGAGTGCCCGCTATGGATGGAGGCCAGGTTGATAAGGTCTACCAAAGTGTCTATCTGGTAGAGGGGGATGCCTCTCAGGATACGGCGGCAGAGGGCTTCCGATGAAGGACGGTAACGGCTGGGGTCTTTGCCACACTGCTTGTAAGCCTGCCGGGTGGCCTGAATGGCAGGCATGTCTTTGATGGAGTCGGTGGTGTATTTCTCCCGGTAAAGCCGGGTGAACTCGTCGATGTGTTGCCACAGGTCGGCATTGTAGGCGGAGTTGCGCACCGTGGCAAAGACGGCGGCTCCGCGGAACTGCGGCCAGGCGTGGCGCAGTTCGTCGCTGACGGTGATGGTGATGGGTGCTTCTTGTTGCATATTGTTGTTGGTTAAGGGTGACGTGGGTGGTCGTTTCAGGATTGGATGACGATGCCTGTCAGGATGCGTCCGGAGCGGATACCCAGCCGCCGGGCCGAGAAGAAATCGTCGTGGCGGGTATAGGTGCAGATGCCTGCCGTCTCGATGCGTTGCGGTGCGATGCCTTCGGCCACCAGTTGCCGGCGGTTGGCTTCCCAAAGATCGATGTGCCATTTGTCGTGGCGGCAGGCGATGTCGGCCATGGGAAATCCCGCCTCGCGGAAAGCCTCGTAGACCTCATCGCCCACTTCAAAAGCAGCCTGTGAGATACCCGGACCGATGCATGCCGTGAGGTCCTGTGCATGCGAGCCATAAATGTCCTTAAGGAGGCGTATGGTTTGGGCCACAATATGTCTGACCGTACCCCGCCAGCCGGCATGGATGGCAGCGGCCACCTGAAGGCGTGTGTCGTAGCACAACACCGGGATGCAGTCGGCGGTAGAGATGCCGAGACATACATGCGGCAGGTCGGTGACCAGGGCATCCACCCCTTCGAGGGCGGCGGCTTGTGCCGCATCGTCCTGCCGCAGGAAAGCCTCGTCAATGCAGCGCACTGTGTCGCCGTGGGTCTGGTGGGGGATGACGAGGCAGCGGAGCGGTGCGGGAAGCAGTGTTTCCAGCAGGCTACGGTTGGCGGCCACAGCGTCGGGGCTGTCGCCGCAGAAAGGGTTGCAGTTGAACGACGCATAGGGGCCGTTGCTCTGTCCGCCGTGGCGTGTGGTGGAGAAACAGAAAACACCGGGCCACGTGCGGTTCAGGTCATATTCCAAGATGCTCCGGTCGGGTGTCAGTCTGCTCATGGCTGCGGTGCGGTTTCATCCTCCTCCCAGTCTTCTTCCTCGTATTCATACTCGAAGTCTTCGGGGTCCTCTTCCTCATATTCATAGGCGAAATCCTCCTCCTCGCCCATGGCTTCGAGCTCGTCGTGCAGTCTGGCAAGGTCTTTAGGCCGGTGTACGATGGCTTCGCGTCGGCTGTCCTCCAGACGGTTGCTTTCGCTGTTGAGGGCAGTCCAAAGCAGGTCCTTGAGCTGTGAAGTGCCGGTGCCGGTGACCGCCGATATGAACACATGGGGCACGTCGGGCGGCAAGGTAGGTTCGAGCAGGCCCATCAGCTCTTCATCGAGCATGTCGCACTTGGTGATGGCCAGCACCCGTTGCTTGTCGAGCATTTCGGGGTTGAAGGTGGCCAGCTCGTTGAGCAGGATGTCATACTCGCGCCGGATATCGTCGGTGTCACCCGGTATCATGAAGAGCAGCAGTGAGTTGCGCTCGATGTGGCGCAGGAAGCGCAGTCCAAGGCCCTTGCCCTCGCTGGCACCCTCGATGATGCCCGGAATGTCGGCCATGACGAACGACTTGCCCTCGTGATAGGACACGATGCCGAGGTTCGGCTCCAGCGTGGTGAACGGATAGTTGGCTATTTTGGGGCGAGCGGCCGATACCGAAGAGAGCAGGGTAGACTTGCCGGCATTGGGAAAGCCCACGAGGCCGACATCGGCCAACAGCTTCAGTTCGAGGATGACGGTCATCTCCTGCATCGGCTCGCCCGGCTGTGCGAAGCGGGGGGCCTGTCGGGTGGCAGTGCGGAAATGCCAGTTGCCCAATCCGCCGCGGCCGCCTTTCAGGAGGATGACTTCCTGTCCGTGTTCGGTGATGTCGCATACATATTCGCCGGTCTCGGCATTATAGGCCACGGTGCCGCAGGGCACCTCTATCACCTTGTCGGCGCCGTCTTTACCAAAGCTCTTGTTCTTCGAGCCGTTTCCGCCGTGTTCGGCGAATACGTGCCGGTCATATTTCAAGTGGAGCAGTGTCCAATAGTTGCGGTTGCCGCGCAGGATGATGTGTCCGCCACGTCCGCCGTCGCCGCCGTCGGGTCCTCCGTTAGGGGCGTATTTCTCCCGGCGCAGATGTACGGATCCACGTCCTCCCTTACCGGAGCGGCAATAGATTTTTACGTAATCAACAAAATTCGATTCAGCCATAGGGGTATTACGATTAGCGCGAAAACACGAAGACACAGCACTCTTTCCGGAATCCGGCTAAGAGAGCGTCGGCAAAGCCCTGTGTCTTCCTGTCTCCGCGTTGCAAATGAATAAATTTAAGGTCCGTTCCTCTTGTCCTTACAAGAGGGGGGTTACAGCCGGTCGATGGCCTGGCAGATTTCGCTGAAGATGCCGTCCATGCTGCCCAAGCCGTTGATGTGGCAGTAAGTGCCGTCCTGCTTGTACCAGTCGATGAGCGGCGCTGTCTGTGAGTGGTAGACCACCAGACGTTTCTTGATGGTGTCTTCGTTGTCATCCGCACGTCCCGATTCCTGTCCGCGTTTGATGAGGCGGGTCATCAGTTCGTCTTCGGGCACTTCGAGGTCGAGCATGACCGAAACTTCCTGTCCGCGTTCTTTCAGCATGGCCTTGAGGGCATCTGCCTGGGCAATGGTGCGGGGAAATCCGTCGAAGATGACACCTTTGCTGTCCTTGAAACTGTCGAAGACACTGGCAAGGATGTCAATCATCAGCGCGTCGGGGATGAGTTGTCCGTTGTCAATATAACCTTTGGCGGTGGTCCCCAGTGGGGTGCCGTTCTTGATCTCTGCACGCAGGACGTCACCGGTCGAGATGTGGTTCAGTCCGTATTTTTCTACGATGCGTGCGCTTTGGGTACCTTTGCCGGAACCCGGCGCACCGAAAATGACGATGTTCAGCATAGTGCTTCTTTGATTTAATGATGAGTATTTCTGTTTCCTGTGAAGATTGTCTCCGCAAGTTTTCGCAAATGTACAAATTATCTGTTAAACTTTGAGGGCTCTTGCCAGGTATTTAAGATATTTTCGAATGAAAATGTAGCCAAATACATGGGTTTTTCGTATTTTTACGGCCAAATGTAACAAAAAGAAAGCATGAAAATATTAAGTTGTCTACAACAGAAGCAGGCGGATGCCTACACCGTTGCCCACGAATCGGTTTTGTCGATAAATCTGATGGAGAAGGCGGCAACGTTGCTGACCGAGGAAATCGTTGCCCGCTACGACAAATCGCATCGGTTTGTGGTGTTTGCCGGAGCCGGTAATAACGGTGGCGATGCGGTGGCGGTGGCCCGCATGCTGTTTCAGCGGAATTACAAGGTAGAGGTCTACCTGTTCAATACGACCGGCGCGATGTCGGAGGACTGTGTGACGAATGTAAAGCGGTTGCAGCAGAACGGCTTTACGGGGTATCACGAAATCAGTTCGTCGTTCGACCCTCCTAAACTGGGTTCGGGCGATGTCGTGGTGGACGGCCTTTTCGGGTCGGGGTTGAACAAGCCGTTAAGCGGCGGATTTGCCGCTGTGGTGAAGTATATCAATGCCTCGCAGGCTACAGTGATTGCCATCGACTTGCCGTCGGGACTGATGGGAGAGGACAATTCATACAACATACGGCAGCACATCGTGAGGGCTGACCTGACCCTGTCCATCCAGTTGCCCAAGCTGGCGTTCTTCTTTGCCGAGAACCAGGAGCTGGTGGGCGAATGGAAACTGTTGGACATCGGCATCAGCCGTGAGTTTATTGAGAAGGCGGAAACGGACTATGCCATTACGGAAGCCGACGAGGTGAGGGCCCTGATAAAGCCCCGCAACCGATTCGCCCACAAGGGATGTTTCGGGCACGGGCTGCTGATTGCCGGTTCCTATGGGATGGCCGGCGCTTCTGTCCTTGCCGCCAAGGCGGCCCTGCGTTCGGGCATCGGGAAGCTGACGGTGCATGTGCCTGTGTGCAACCATGTGGTCTTGCAGACATCGGTGAGTGAGGCAATGGTGCAGGATGATCTGCACGAGCGGTTCTTTGCCGAGCCGGTTGATTTGGATGCCTATCAGGCATTGGCCATAGGTCCGGGCATCGGGCAGGAGGAAGAAACGGCGTTGGCCACGATTGACCAGTTGCGTGATTGCTATCTGCCGGTGGTGCTGGATGCCGATGCGCTCAATATCTTCAGCACACATCGCAACCATTTGAACCATCTGCCGAAGAATGCCATTCTGACCCCCCACATGAAGGAATTGGAACGGATTGTGGGGCGTTGCAGCAACAGTTTCGAACGTCTGTCGAAAGCCAAGGAACTGGCGGCTTACCTGCAGTGCTACATCGTCCTGAAAGGGGCATGGAGCGTGGTCATTACCCCGGCCGGCAAGTGCTGGTTCAATCCTACCGGAAATCCCGGTATGGCGACATCGGGCAGTGGCGATGTGCTGACGGGTGTCCTGCTGGCATTGCTGGCCCAAGGTTATGGTCCTGAAGAGGCCTGCCGGTTGGGGACCTACGTCCACGGGCTGGCCGGAGATGTGGCGGCCCATCGAATGGGCGAAATCAGCATGACTGCCGGCGACTTGGTGCTGGCGTTGCCCGAGGCCTGGAAGCTGTTGACCGAGACGGGAAAGAAATCGAAAAACTAACCTTTTTCAGATACGTGATATGAGAAGACTAAGGATGTTGGCGATGGCCGGCTGTTTGGCCGGCATGTCGCTTCAGGCACAGGATATTAACCTATATGCTCCCGGTGAAGGTGAGGGCATCGTTTTTTTCCTGCCCAAGACGCGGCTGGCGGTAGATGTGATAGCGACAAAGGTGGACTATCGGCCGGGAGAGTTGTGCCAATATGCCAACCGCTATCTGCGGATGAACAATGTCAAGGCAGAACCGGAGACATATTGGGAAATCAAGCGGATAGAGGTACGCTCGGTAGGTGTCCCCGATTCGACCAAGGCATACATTGTAAAGCTCAAGGACAAGGAAGTGATGTCGAACGTGGATTTGTCGAAAAACGGTGTGATACGGGCTATCAATACGACGGGCAGCGGTGAAGCCGACGAACGTCCGGCTTATGAGTTGGAACATCCGCAACCGCATATCAATCCACGCACATTCATGACCGAAGAGATACTCATGGCCGGTTCTACGGCAAAGATGGCGGAACTGACGGCTAAAGACATCTATAATATCCGCGAAAGCAAGAACCTCATCCTGCGCGGACAGGCAGACACCATGCCCAAGGATGGCGCGTCGCTGAAATTGGTCATCGAGAACCTGGACAAGCAGGAACAGGCCATGACTGCCCTGTTTGCCGGTACGGTGGACCGTACGGATCAGGTGTTTACCTTCTATGTGGACCCTAAAGACGGCTTGCAGGACCAGGTGGCTGCGCGCTTTTCCGTCCACTTCGGGGTATTGCCGGTTTCAGATTTGGCGGGCGAACCGATTACGCTGAGCATGAACAGTGCCGCTACGCTGCCTCCGCCTGTTGCAGAGGACCTGAAGAAGAAGAAACGTCCCGAAGGGGTGTTGTACAACATTCCCGGCAAGGCATTCGTAAAAGTGAACTGTAACGGGAAGCGGTATTTCGACGGCGAAGTGCCGGTCACTCAGTTCGGGACGACCGAAACACTTGTGAGCAAGCTGTTCGACGCGCGGGTCAATACCCGTGTGGTCTTCCAGCCGGCTACGGGTGCGATCATGAAAATTGATAAGGACTGAAACCGGTAGGGTTTTGTAGAATAATAAAAGAGGAGGGTGTGTCCGGCATGAGTTGTTTATAAGATGTGGGCACACCCTCCTTTGTCGTTGGCGGTTGTCGGATAGGCTATTACTGGATGTTGGCTTCTTCCAGCTTGTAGCCGTATTTGCGGTCGGCCACTTTCAGTGCCAGTGCTACCAACATGGATAGGACGGCGATGCCGGTGAAGATGCACATCGGCAATGTGTAGTCGTAGATATTGGCTCCCGACTCTGTCTCACCCACAATACAGTAGTTGTCGAGTACGGCCCCTATCAAGGTAGGAATCCCCCACAAACCGATGTTCTGAATGAAAAAAATTAAGGCATAGGCCGTACCCAGCTGTTGGGCGGGGAAAATCTTGGCAACAGCAGGCCACATGGCCGAAGGTACCAGCGAGAAAGCGATGCCCAGCACAATCATCAGGATAATGGCCACCCACGAGGCGGTGAAGAAAGGCAGTGAATAGATACCGTGTACGGCAATCAGCATGGCGGCTCCCAAGGCCATGATGGAGGCTGATTTGCCACGTTTGTCAATCATGCCCCCGAAGACCGGAGTCAACAGCAAGGCTCCCAGTGCCGGCAGTCCGGCAATGGTGCCCGCTACGTTTTCATCAATGCCATATTTGGTAATCATCAGTTCGGAGGCGAATTTCTGGAAGGGGAATACGCAAGAGTAGAACAGCACGCACAACAGTGCGATAAGCCAGAATCCGGGATTGGTCACGATGTTCTTTACATCGGCGAACGAGAATTTCTCTTCGTTGTCACCGTTGGCAGCGGCGGCAATCTGTCGGTCCAGTTTGCGGTCGAGGACAGAGAAGATGAAGAAGGCAATCAGGCCACCCACCAGGCACACGAGTCCGATGAGTACCGGCATCGTCAGCCCGTAGGCACGTGCTACAGGGATGGCTACGGCATAGGCACCTTGCGACCCGACACGTGCCAACGCTACCTGTACCCCCATGGCGGTGGCCATTTCCTTGCCGCGGAACCATTTGGCGATGATTTTGGTGACGGTGATGCCGGCCACCTCGGCACCTACTCCGAAGACGGAATACCCCGTAGAGGCGATGAACACGCTCGACTTATAGCCCAGAATAGTGGACGGGTCGCCTGCCAACGAGGTCATGGCATAATATTCGAGGGCCGTACCTGCCACCATAAGGATAGTGGCCAGCTTGCCGGTGAAACGGATGCCGAACTTGTCGAGGATCAGTCCGCCCCATATCAGCATGAGCAGGAATACGTTGAGGAAACTATAAGCACCGGTGAAGAGACCGAACTCACTGCTGTTCCAAGCCAATTCGGAGGCTTCGAGCATACTTTTCAGCGGAGCGACCACATCGTTTACATAATAGGCTGCCATCATGGTGAATGCCACAATGGCAAGGGCTCCCCAGCGCACACCGAAGGAGTCATTCAGTTTTTTCTGGACTTCGTTTTTCATTTTTCTTGTTGTCTTGTGATTGATGGATAATTTGTTCAATGGGTGGACAAAGATACTTATTTTGTGCGTTCTGTTGTTTATAAATGCAAAATAAAACAGGGATACCCCTCAGTAAGAAGGGCATCCCTGTTAAAGACTTGTTCAAATAGGCAGATGGAAATTATTCAGCCAATTTGCCGTTAGAACCCAGCACGTTGATGATTTTGTGCTTGTACAGTTTTTCCATGTTGTCACGAGCCGGACCGAGGTACTTGCGCGGGTCGAATTCAGCCGGTTTTTCAGCGAAGACCTTGCGGATGGCAGCGGTCATGGCCAGACGAGAGTCTGAGTCAATGTTGATTTTGCAGACAGCAGACTTGGCGGCCTTACGCAGTTCTTCTTCGGGGATACCGATGGCAGCCTTCAAGGCACCGCCGTACTGGTTGATGGTATCCACTTCGTCCTGAGGAACTGAAGATGATCCGTGCAATACGATGGGGAATCCCGGCAATTTTTCCATTACGCCGTCCAATACATCGAATGCCAAAGGAGGAGGAACCATGCGACCGGTAGCCGGATCAATGTGGCACTGTTCGGGAGTGAACTTGTAAGCACCGTGAGAAGTACCGATAGAGATGGCCAAAGAGTCGCAGCCTGTGCGAGTGGCAAAGTCGATGACTTCTTCAGGGTTAGTGTAAGTGTGGTGGTCAGAAGATACTTCGTCTTCAACGCCGGCCAATACGCCCAATTCACCTTCAACGGTTACGTCGAACTGGTGAGCGTATTCAACGACTTTCTTGGTCAGGGCTACGTTTTCTTCGTAAGGCAGGTGAGAACCGTCAATCATCACTGAAGAGAAGCCTGAATCGATACAGCTCTTGCAAGTTTCGAAAGTGTCTCCGTGGTCAAGGTGGAGAACGATTTCAGGATTGGCGCAACCCAATTCCTTGGCATATTCTACGGCACCCTGAGCCATATAGCGCAGCAAAGTAGCGTTGGCATACTGGCGAGCACCCTTAGAAACCTGCAGGATAACCGGAGATTTTGTTTCAACGGCTGCTTTGATGATAGCCTGCATCTGTTCCATGTTGTTGAAGTTGAAAGCAGGGATAGCATATCCACCCTTGATTGCTTTGGCAAACATTTCTTTTGTGTTCACCAAGCCTAACTCTTTGTAATTAACCATTGTCTTAATGTTTATAATTGTTAGTGATATAATTCCACTTGCAAAAGTAACAATTTTTACGATAAAACCCCTGTTGCGGCATGAAAAAAACAAAGACTGGTGCATTAACGAATCCTAAAACCGTCATTTTTGCTACACAGCTGTTAAGATGTAAAGTGGATATTGCAATTTTCCGGGCCATATTGACCTGTTCTTCCTCCTAATGCAGGTATATCTGCCAGAGAATCGCTTGCTCAACAAAAATTAGGCCAAAAAATAAGGGAAAGGTTTTTCTAATTCAAACAAAAGAGCTATCTTTGCAACCCGAAAAGAACCATTACACATAAATTCAGGTGTTACCAACCCTATAACGGAAAATAATAACAATAAAAAGTATATACTGAAATGAAAAAAGGCATTCATCCTGAAAACTACCGTCCGGTAGTGTTTAAAGACATGTCAAACGGTGACATGTTCCTGTCTCGTTCCACTTGTGCTACGAAAGACACCGTAGAATTTGAAGGCGAGACTTATCCGTGTGTGAAGTTGGAAATCTCTTCCAGCTCTCATCCTTTCTATACTGGCAAATCCAAACTGGTGGATACAGCCGGTCGTGTAGACAAGTTCATGAGCCGCTACAACCGCATCAAGAAGTAATCTGTACTTCCTTACAGATAATAATAGCTATTCGTAAGCGAAGGAATGTTTCCCCATCAGGGAGATGTTCCTTCGCTTTTTTTGTGTGGGGGCGTCATGTGTGCGGGTATATGGGGTCAGTAGAAATTTAGTGGGGATAAATTTTTCAAGAAGCCAAATTCTTCTT
>CAMAFR010000057.1 GCA_945833835.1 uncultured Bacteroides sp. | reverse complement strand
ATTAAATTTACATTTATTCCCTCACCCTTCGGGGCTTCCCTCCTGGATGACAGGATGCCGGTATGACAGGAGAGCGGGGAGCGTCCTCCCGACGATAAGGCAAGAGGAGGACAACTGTCCGTCTGTCCGGTCTGTCCGGTGCCTGTGGAGGCAGTCCGCCCCAGCCGCGCTGTCCGGCAGCTGTGAATCTGTGTTAATCTGGCGGCCAACCTTTTCACCTTCCGCCGAAAAGCATTATCTTTGCATCCGTAACCGGCGGCCGGGCGGCAACGCCCCCCGACGCACGCCCACAAACCGAGCAGACAACATGAGAAAGACCCTATTCACCCTTTGCTTCCTGGCAGCAGGATGCCTCACGGCACTGGCCGAAGGCGCTGCCCAAATCACCTTCGAGAAGACCACCCACAACTTCGGAGCCTTCTCGGAAAACAGCCCGAAGGTGACCTGCAAGTTCAAGTTCACCAACACGGGAGACTCCCCCCTCGTCATCCACCAGGCCATCGCCTCGTGCGGATGCACCGTGCCGGTCTTCCCCAAGGAACCCATCCGTCCGGGCGAGGAGGGCGAAGTGACCGTCACCTACGACGGCGCAGGCAAGTTCCCCGGCCACTTCAAGAAATCCATCTCGCTCCGCACCAACGCCAAGCCCGAAATCGTGCGCCTCTACATAGAGGGCGACATGACGCCGAAAGACTGACGGGACGAATAACAGAAAACGGAACGAAAAAAACCGGCCCTGCGGGGCACAGGTTCCGCAGAAAAACACTATCTTTGCACAACGACGGAAAAAGAACAAAGGGGTGCCCTACCTTGACGGGCTGAGATCATACCCTCTGAACCTGATGCGGCCAGTACCGACGAAGGGATTGTTGGAAAACCCGGATTCCCCCCGGCAGGCCCCGCGCCGCAGCCCCCGTTCACCCCTTTGCGCCTCTTTCTGCATCGGCACACCCTAAAAAAAACAACAGAACAGAACGCATGAACGTAACGGTAAACAACCAACAGACTACGCTGCCCGAGGGCAGCACCGTGGCCGCCCTGGCCGCCCGGCTGGAGCTGCCGGAAAAAGGCGTGGCCATCGCCGTAAACAACCGCATGGTGCCCCGCACCCAATGGGACACACACCCCCTGACAGAAGGCGACAGCCTGGTCATCATCAAAGCCGCCTGCGGAGGATGACGCCTATGGAACTGCAGTTCATCACCCACCACACCGACACCCTCTCCTACCTCGACTCGGCCCGCCTGGCCCTCGAAGGAGGATGCCGCTGGATACAGCTCCGCATGAAGGAGGCCCCGCGCCCCCTGCTCGAAGCCACCGCCCGCCAGCTGCTGCCCCTGTGCCGCAGCCGCCACGCCACGCTCATCATTGACGACGACGTGGAGCTGGCCCTCGCCGTGGGGGCCGACGGCGTGCACCTGGGCCGGCACGACATGCCCATCGCCCAGGCACGCGCCCTGCTGGGCAGCCGCTTCATCATCGGGGGCACGGCCAACACCTTCGAGGACGTGAAGGCCCACGCGGCCGCCGGCGCCGACTACATCGGGTGCGGCCCCTACCGCTACACCACCACCAAGCAGAACCTCAGCCCCGTGCTGGGCCTCGAAGGCTACACCCGCATCCTGCGGCAGATGGAGCGCGAGGGCATCCGCCTGCCCTTGGTGGCCATCGGCGGCATCGAACCTGCCGACATCCCGCCCCTGCTCGCCGCCGGCGTGGACGGCATCGCCCTGAGCGGCACCATCCTGCGGGCCGACGACCCCGTGCGCCAGACACAAGACATCCTGCGGCTGACACAGGCCGGCCGCCCCACCCCCAAGCAACCCAAATAAAAAAAGATAGCATATCCCAATGAAAAAACTCATCATCGCCGGAAAAGAATTCAACTCACGCCTGTTTCTGGGCACCGGAAAATTCAATTCCAACCCGCTCATGGAAGCGTCCATCCTCGCTTCGGGCACCGAAATGGTGACCGTGGCCATGAAACGCATCGAACTGGACAACAAAGACGACGACATGCTGCGCCACATCGTCCACCCACACATACAGCTGCTGCCCAACACCTCGGGCGTGCGCGACGCCGAAGAGGCCGTGTTCGCCGCACAAATGGCCCGCGAGGCCTTCGGCACCAACTGGCTCAAGCTGGAGATACACCCCGACCCGCGCTACCTGCTGCCCGACTCGACCGAGACCCTCAAGGCTACGGAACAGCTCGTGAAGCTGGGCTTCACGGTACTGCCCTACTGCCAGGCCGACCCCACCCTGTGCAAGCACCTGGAGGAGGCCGGAGCCGCCACCGTGATGCCCCTGGGCGCACCCATCGGCACCAACAAGGGCCTGCAGACGCGTGACTTCCTGCGCATCATCATCGAGCAGAGCAACATCCCCGTGGTGGTGGACGCCGGCATCGGAGCCCCCAGCCACGCCGCCGAAGCCATGGAGATGGGCGCCGACGCCTGCTTGGTGAACACGGCCATCGCCGTGGCGGGAGACCCTGTCGAGATGGCCGTGGCCTTCAAGGAAGCCGTCATCGCCGGCCGCCGCGCTTTCGAAGCCGGACTGGGCACACAGGCGCAGAGCCTCATCGCCTCCGCCTCGTCGCCCCTCACCTCATTCCTGAACGACTAACCGACAAAGCACCATGGAAAAAGACAACAAAGCCTACGCCCACGCCGAAAAGGCGTATATGCAGGGCACGCTGTACCCCTTCGTGAAAGTGGGGATGCAGAAAGTGAACCTCACCCCGACCGTCGAAGTGAAGGACGGACAGAAAACCATGACCCCCAACGCACCGGTCTACGTGTACGACACGAGCGGACCCTTCAGCGACCCGGCGGTGACCATCGACCTCAAGAAGGGCCTGCCCCGTATGCGCGAAGCGTGGATCACGGGCCGCGGCGACGTGGAACGCCTGCCCGAAATCTCGTCGGAATACGGACGGATGCGCCGCGACGACCGCTCGCTGGACCACCTGCGCTTCGAGCACATCGCCCTGCCCTACCGCGCCAAGGCCGGCCACTGCTGCACGCAGATGTACTACGCCAAGCAGGGCATCGTGACGCCCGAGATGGAGTATGTGGCCATCCGCGAGAACATGAACTGCCGCGAGCTGGGCATCGACACCTACATCACCCCCGAGTTCGTGCGCGACGAGATAGCCGCCGGACGCGCCGTGCTGCCCGCCAACATCAACCACCCCGAGAGCGAGCCCATGATCATCGGGCGCAGCTTCCTGGTGAAGATCAACACCAACATCGGCAACTCGGCCACCACATCGAGCATCGACGAAGAGGTGGACAAGGCCGTGTGGAGCTGCAAATGGGGCGGCGACACACTCATGGACCTCTCGACGGGGGCCAACATACACGAGACGCGCGAATGGATCGTGCGCAACTGCCCCGTGCCCGTGGGCACCGTGCCCATCTACCAGGCCCTGGAGAAGGTGGACGGCAAGGTGGAAGACCTGACCTGGGAAATCTACCGCGACACGCTCATCGAGCAGTGCGAGCAGGGAGTGGACTACTTCACGATACACGCCGGCATCCGCCGCCACAACGTGCACCTGGCCGACAAGCGCCTGTGCGGCATCGTCTCGCGCGGAGGCAGCATCATGAGCAAGTGGTGCCTGGCGCACGACCGCGAGTCGTTCCTCTACGAGCACTTCGACGACATCTGCGACATCCTGGCGCAGTATGACGTGGCCGTGTCTTTGGGCGACGGACTGCGCCCCGGCTGCATCGCCGACGCCAACGACGAGGCGCAGTTCGCCGAACTCGACACGATGGGCGAGCTCGTGGTGCGCGCCTGGGCCAAGAACGTGCAGGCCTTCATCGAAGGGCCGGGACACGTGCCCCTGCACAAAATCAAGGAAAACATGGAGCGGCAGATCAGCCACTGCCACAACGCGCCCTTCTACACCCTGGGCCCGCTGGTGACCGACATCGCCCCCGGCTACGACCACATCACCTCGGCCATCGGCGCCGCGCAGATAGGCTGGCTGGGCACGGCCATGCTCTGCTACGTCACCCCCAAGGAACACCTGGGGCTGCCCAACCGCGACGACGTGCGCACGGGGGTCATCACCTACAAGATAGCCGCCCACGCCGCCGACCTGGCCAAGGGGCACCCCGGCGCGCAGGTGCGCGACAACGCCCTGAGCAAGGCACGCTACGAGTTCCGCTGGCGCGACCAGTTCCACCTGAGCCTCGACCCCGACCGCGCGCTGGAGTACTTCAACGAGGGGCGCCACACCGACGGCGAATACTGCACCATGTGCGGCCCCAACTTCTGCGCCATGAAGCTGAGCCGCGACCTCAAGTCCATGTAAGGGGCATGGACCACAGGCACCACCGCCGCACCATCCGTCTTGACGGCTACGACTATTCCTCGGAAGGTTGCTATTTCGTCACGATGTGTACCGGCGGCCGGCAATGTCTGTTGGGGGAGGTGGTCCGCCAGGAGATGCGGATGAATGACGTGGGGAGGATGGTGGAGCGGTGGTATCGGGAGCTGGAACACAAATTCCCTTCCGTCCAAGGCCTGGACTATGTGGTCATGCCGAACCATTTCCATTGCATCCTCCATGTGGGAAATCCGCCCGCAGGGGCGGCCCCGTCCGCAGCCGTGTCGTTGTCCACCGTCGTCCAATGGTTCAAGACCATGACCACCAACGAGTATTACCGTCACGTCAGAGAGGGGAGTTGGCCTGCCGTCAGCCGACGGTTGTGGCAACGGAACTATTACGAGCACATCATCCGTTCGCAACGTTCGTTGGACCTCATATCGGAGTATATCCAAAGCAATCCCACCCGATGGGCAGAGGATATGTTTTTTGAGGATTGACGCGCCGGATAAATCCCCCCCGAACGGGAACCGTAAAAAAACAAGCCCCCTCGTAGGGGCGGACCTGTGTGTCCGCCCGAACACATCCACCATGCATTTTTTGTAAAGGAACGCATCGGATGAATACAGGAACGGACACACAGGTCCCGGATGGTCCGGGCAATTCCGGACGGTCTGGGCGGACACACAGGTCCGCCCCTACGAGGACCGCAAAAACAAAAAACCACGGAACCGCAAAAAAACAAAACCGTAAAAAACAACAAATTATAAACGATAGAATCAAACCATGCCTTTTTCAGAAGAATTAGAGAAAATCAGTTGGGAGAAGACCACCGAGGCCATCTACGCCAAGACCGAGGCCGACGTGCTGCGCGCGCTGGGCAAGGAGCGTTGCGACGTAGACGACTTCATGGCCCTCGTCTCCCCCGCCGCCGCCAAATACCTCGAACCCATGGCGCGGCTGAGCAAAAAATACACCGAAGAACGCTTCGGCAAGACCATCTCGATGTTCATCCCGCTCTACATCACCAACTCCTGCACCAACTCGTGCGTGTACTGCGGCTTCCACATCAGCAACCCCATGGCCCGCACCATCCTCACCCCCGAGCAGATTGAGGACGAGTGCGTCGCCATCAAGCGGCTGGCCCCCTTCGAGAACCTGCTGCTCGTCACGGGCGAGAACCCCGCCAAAGCGGGCGTGCCCTACCTGGCCAAGGCCCTCGACGTGTGCAAGAAACACTTCAGCAACATGAAGATAGAGGTGATGCCCCTCGCCACCGAAGAGTACCGCGAGCTCACGCAGCACGGGCTGAACGGCGTCATCTGCTTCCAAGAGACCTACCACAAGGAGCGCTACCAGCTCTACCACCCGCGCGGCATGAAGTCGAAGTTCGACTGGCGCGTGAACGGGTTCGACCGCATGGGGCAGGCCGGCGTGCACTCCATCGGCATGGGCGTGCTCATCGGCCTGGAAGACTGGCGCACCGACGTCACCATGATGGCCCACCACCTGCGCTACCTGCAGAAACACTACTGGAAGACGAAATACAGCGTGAACTTCCCCCGTATGCGACCGGCCGAGAACGGCGGCTTCCAGCCCAACGTCATCATGAACGACCGCGAGCTGGCGCAGGTGACCTTCGCCATGCGCATCTTCGACCACGACGTGGACATCTCCTACTCCACCCGCGAGCCCTCGTTCATCCGCGACCACATGGCCGGGCTGGGCGTGACCACCATGAGCGCCGAGAGCAAGACGGAACCGGGCGGCTACCACACCTACCCGCAGGCGCTGGAGCAGTTTCACGTGAGCGACGAACGCACCGCCGTACAGGTGGAGCACGACCTCAAGGCGCTGGGACGCGAGCCGGTCTGGAAGGACTGGGACGCCTCGTTCGACCACCCCGCCACCACCCGGCACTGATCCGGACGGACGGACAGACAGACATCCGACCATCCATCCGGACAGACGGACAGACAGACAAACCCTTTATACCCACAGACTGTCCGAGCACCTGAAAAGAACCGTCCCTTTGTCATGCTGAACGCAGTGAAGCCTCTGAACACACCCACCTGATGCTCCCGCTCAGGATGACCGGACAAAAAGGTAAGCCCGAAAAGGGTGCTCGGACAGCCCCCTAAAAAAAGCGTATGAACGACAACGAACGATATGACCGGCAGCGGCTGCTGCCCGAGATAGGCGACGAAGGCCAACGGCGGCTCCAGGCCGCCAGGGTGCTGATAGTCGGCGTGGGGGGCCTGGGATCGCCCGTGGCCCTCTACCTGGCCGGCGCCGGGGTGGGCACCATCGGACTGGCGGACGCCGACACGGTGAGCCTCAGCAACCTGCAACGACAGGTGCTCTACACCGAGGCCGAGGTGGGGCAACCCAAGGCCCTGCGGGCACAGGCCCGCCTGCAGGCCCTCAACAGCGGCATCAACGTCGTGGCCCACCCCTGCTTCCTGACGCGCGAAAACGCCGCCGACCTCATCGGCCGCTATGACATCGTGGTGGACGGGTGCGACAACTTCGCCACCCGCTACCTCATCAACGACACCTGCATCGCCCTGGGCAAGGTCTACGTGTACGGCGCCATCAGCGCCCTGAGCTGCCAGGTGTCCGTCTTCAACCACCAAGGCCGGCACAGCTACCGCGACCTCTTCCCCGACGGCGACGAACCGGCCGGGGCAAGCCCCAGGCCGCCCCAAGGCGTGGTGGGGCTCACCCCGGGCCTCACCGGGTGCGTGCAGGCCGGCGAGGTGCTGAAGCTCATCTGCGGCTACGGCGAGGTGCTCAGCGGAAAATTATGGCAAATGGACCTCAAAACCATGAAATCGACTATAATTTTGCTCTAAAGAGTTGCAATATTACAAATAGGTTACTACCTTTGTTCGGCGTTCGGCCGCCTTCCTTACCAGGCGGCCGGACCACCGGACCAAAAGGCAAGAACACATGAAGCTGATTTTGATAACCACTCCCACCTATTTTGTGGAAGAAGACAAGATACTGACCGCCCTTTTCGAAGAGGGTCTTGACCTCCTGCACCTGCGCAAGCCCGACACACCGCCGGTCTATGCCGAACGTCTGCTCACCCTGATTCCGGAGCGGTTCCGCAAGCGCATCGTCGTCCACGGCCACTTCTACCTCAAGGAGGAATACGGGCTGAAGGGCATCCACCTCAACGGCCGGAACCCCGTCGCCCCGAGCGGCTACAGCGGGCACGTGAGCCGGTCGTGCCACTCGTTAGAAGAGGTCAGCGCCCACAAGCCCGCCTCGGACTACGTGTTCCTCAGCCCCGTGTTCGACAGCATCTCGAAAGCCGGCTACTCCTCGGCCTTCGCCCCCGACGAGCTGCAGGCCGCGGGCAAGGAGGGCCTCATCGACAAGCGGGTCATCGGGCTGGGAGGCATCGACGAGTCCAACATCCGGCGCATCAAGGAGCTCGGCTTCGGCGGGGCCGCCATCCTGGGCGGACTGTGGAAACACTTCAACCCGCTCACCGACTACGACTACAAATCCGTCCTGGAGCACTTCAGGCAACTGAAAAAGCTGGCCGACTGAACGGCCCGCGGCGAAAGTTTTCGGCGTTTCATTTGTATGACAGCAAGAAATGGCGTACCTTTGCAGCGCAATTAGGCAATAATAGGCAATATATTCAAAATGACAATGAGCGAAACATCTCCATTTAAGGTATTCTCCGGTACAAATTCGAGGTACCTTGCAGAAAAAATCTGCACGAGTCTGGGTTGCCCGCTGGGTAACATGAACATCACCCACTTCGCCGACGGCGAGTTCGCCGTATCCTACGAAGAGTCCATCCGCGGACAGCACGTCTTCCTGGTACAGTCCACCTTCCCCAATTCCGACAACCTGATGGAACTCCTGCTGATGATTGACGCAGCCAAACGCGCTTCCGCCAAAAGCATCATAGCCGTCATCCCCTATTTCGGGTGGGCCCGTCAGGACCGCAAGGACAAACCGCGCGTGTCCATCGGCGCCAAGCTGGTGGCAGACCTGCTGAGCGTGGCCGGCATAGACCGCCTCATCACCATGGACCTGCACGCCGACCAGATACAAGGCTTCTTCAATATCCCGGTAGACCACCTGTATGCCTCGGGCATCTTCCTCCCCTATATCCAGTCGCTGAACCTGGACAACCTGGTCATCGCCACCCCCGACGTGGGCGGCTCGAAACGCGCCAGCTCGTATGCCAAATACCTGAACGTGCCCTTAGTGCTCTGCAACAAGACCCGCGAACGCGCCAATGTGGTGGCCACCATGCAGATCATCGGCGACGTGAAGGACAAGAACGTGTTCCTCATTGACGACATGGTGGACACGGCCGGCACCATCACCAAGGCGGCCGACATCATGAAGGAAGCCGGCGCTCGCTCGGTGCGCGCCATCGCCTCGCACTGCGTCATGTCTGGACCCGCGTCCGAGCGCGTGCAGAACTCGCAGCTGGAGGAAATCGTCTTCACCGACAGCATCCCCTACTCGCAGCGTTGCGCCAAGGTGAAGCAGCTGTCCATCGCCGACATGTTTGCCGAAACCATCCGCCGCGTGATGGCCAACAAGTCCATCAGCTCGCAGTACCTGCTGTAATTTTTTACCGCGTCTCGTAACGAGAGATTTATCCATATCATCCACGTGTCAACACAGGTTGCAAAAGGGCCCTTCAAAAGGCACCGGCAATCTGTGTTGCTTTTTTATCCTCCCCCCTTACCTCATCCACACACACCATGCACATCCTCTGGCTCGACCTGAACAGCTCTTACGCCCACTCGTCGCTCGCACTCCCCGCCCTGCAGGCACAGACCGCCGGGACCTCCGGCATCCGGTGGAGCACCACTACGGCCACCATCAACGAACACCCCGGCATGACCGCCTGCCAGGTGGCCCGGCAGGCTCCCGACATCGTGGCCGCCACCTGCTGGCTCTTCAACCGCGAGACCCTGCTCCACGTGCTGGCCCGCGTCAAGGCCCTCCTCCCCCAGTGCGTCATCGCCCTGGGCGGCCCAGAATTCCTGGGGCCCAACGAGGACTTCCTGCGCCTCCACCCGTTTGTGGACTGTGTCTTCCGCGGCGAGGGCGAAGAGGCCTTCCCAGCCTGGCTGGCCTACTGGAACCGCCCTTCACAGTGGCACACCGTGGCGGGACTGTGCTACCTGGACCCGACGGACGGCGGCACCTACCGCGACAACGGCAGGGCCCAAGTGAAGGATTTCGCCGGCCTCACGCCGCCCGAAACCAGTCCCTACTTCAACTGGAGCAAGCCTTTCGTGCAGCTGGAAACCACACGCGGCTGCTTCAACACCTGCGCCTTCTGCGTGAGCGGCGGCGAGAAACCCGTGCGCAGCCTCCCCCTCGCCAGCATCCGCCGGCGCATAGCGATGATCCACGCACACGGCATCCGCAACATCCGGGTACTCGACCGCACCTTCAACTACAACAGCCGTCATGCCCACGCACTGCTCGGCCTGTTCAGGGAGTTCCCCGACATCCGCTTCCACCTCGAAATACATCCTGCCCTGCTGACCGAGGAGCTCAAGGCGGCCCTCCGCGACATGCCCCACGGGTTGCTCCACCTGGAGGCCGGCATCCAGAGCCTGCGGCAGGAGGTGCTCGACACCTGCCGGCGCGCCGGACGGTTGGAGGAGGCCCTCGACGGCCTGCGCTACCTGTGCGCCCTGCCCAACCTGGAAACCCACGCCGACCTCATTGCCGGACTGCCCCACTACCGGCTGGAAGAGGTGTTCGAAGACGTGCGCACGCTGGCCGGTTACTGCGCCGGCGAAATCCAGCTGGAATCGCTCAAACTGCTGCCCGGCACCGAAATGCGCCGGCGGGCCGCCGAGCTGGGCATCCGCTACTCGCCGCTGCCGCCCTACGAGGTGCTGGCCACACGCGACATCAGTGCCGACGGGCTGCAGACGGCCCGCCAGCTCTCCCGCCTGCTGGACGCTTTCTACAACACGGCGGCCTGGCAGGAGGTGACCCGGCGGCTCATCGTAGAGCAAGAAGACTTCCTGCACTGCTTCCTGGAGCATCTGACGGATATCGGGGTCATCGACCAGCCCATGAGCCTCGAACGCAGGGGGAGCGTGCTCTACCTGTTCCTGAAAGAAAGCTATCCGGCCTACGTCACCCTCATGAGCCTGGCCTGGATACGCGCCGGCATGTCACTCAAAAAACAGCCGGCCGAACGGGTCCGCACCCGCCACGTGACCCCGCCCGCGGCATGGACCGTGGTGAGAGGTGCCTACACAGCAAGACTGCGCCTCGTCCTCCTGCCCGCCGCCGATGAAACCATGCACCATTGGTTCGGGTTCGAGGCCGAAACGCAGTCTTCACGTCCGGTGTTCGAGGCCGTCAGCCCTGTCTGAGCTGGGCTGACGGGCCTAAAATCATTTGGCTACCTTCTCCAGCCACTTCAACATGAACAGCATTGTGAACATGGAGATGCAGCAAGCCACCACGAAGACGGTCCAGGTCATCCAGATGGGGATGGACTCATAGAGCACCGCCCCGATGAACAGCAACTGGTTGCCGATGGCGGTTGCGCCCAGCCATCCGCCCTGCATGATGCCCTGGTACTTCGGAGGCGCCACCTTCGACACGAACGAGATGCCCAGCGGCGAGATGTAGAGCTCGGCAATGGTCAAGACCAGATAGGTGCCCATCAGCAACAGCGGAGTGACCTTGACGGCAGACGTGCCGGCAGCCAGCACCTCTTCGTGCAACGGCAGGTTGCTCACAAACGAGCCAAGTGCCATGATCACGAAACCGGTGGCGGCGATACCCATACCGATGGCAATCTTTTTCGGGGTGGAAGGCTCACAGCCCTTGGCACGCTGGCGGGCAAAGACGGCCATCACGACCGGGGTGAGGAACACCACGAAGAACGGGTTGAGCGACTGGAACAGCTCGGCGGTAATCGGCATACCGAAGAGGTTCAGGTCAGTGTATTCCTTGGCAAAGAAAGTCAGCGTCAGACCGTTCTGATGGAAAGAGAACCAGAAGAAGATGACCACGCCAAACACGGCGAACAAGGCCATCATGCGCTGCTTCACCTCCTGGGCGCTCATCTCCACCACCTCGGCATTCTTGGCGGCAGCCACCTTCTTGCTGGGGTCGGGGAACTTGGCCTTGTTCACCACGAAAATCACCAGCGACACCAGCATGGCGACGATGGCCACGGCAAAGGCGTAATGGAAACCGGTGGAGAACACGTTAAGGTAGGCATTGGCAAACTGCGTGAGGTCGGCCACAGGAGCCCCGCTCACTTTGGCAGCCAGACCTGCGAAGGTCTCGGCGGCCTGCGGCTGCAACGAGCCGGCCAGGTGGCCGTGGCACAGGGCGGGCAGGTCGGCGTTATAGGCAAAACCGTTGTGGGCCAGCCACCAGTTGCGCACGCCCACTGCGGCGGGAGGAGCGAAAATGGCACCGATGTTGATGAACATATAGAACAGGGAGAAGCCAGAGTCGCGCATACTGGCGTACTTCGGGTCGTCATACATCTGTCCCACCAGTGCCTGCAGATTGCCCTTGAACAGACCGTTGCCGAAGGCAATGATAAACAAGGCCACGCAGGTGATGCCCAGCATCAGGGGCATGTTGGAGACCGGCGTGTCCGAGGGGATGGACAGCAACACATAGCCCAGCGCCATCAGCGAGATACCCGCCAGGATGGTCCCCTTGAAGTTGCGGGTCTTGTCGGCAATGATACCGCCCACCAACGCCAGGATGTAGATAGAGAAGTAGAATGTGGAGTAAATCCAACCGGCCTCCTTGCCGCTCAGGGCGAACTTGGCCTGCAAGAAGAGGACGAGGATGGCCATCATAGTGTAGAACCCGAAGCGTTCGCCCAGATTCGCCAATGACGCGGCCACCAGTCCGTTAGGATGTTTGTTGAACATAAGTGAATGAAATTTTTATGGTTAGTAAAATAAAGAATTGTCAGGCTTCCAGCTCCTCGCACTCCTTCAGCCACAGGGCTGCCGACGCATCGCTGGGCATCCGCCAGTCGCCGCGCGGACTCAGCGACACCGAGCCCACCTTCGGCCCGTCGGGCAGGCAGGAACGCTTGAACTGCTGGTTGAAGAAACGGCGGCAGAACGTGGTGAGCCACTTCTTGACGGTGGCTCCGTCATACACTCCCTTGAAGGCCACCGAGGCCAGATAGAAGATTTTGGAGGGACGGAAACCGAAACGCAGGAAGTAGTAGAGGAAGAAATCGTGCAGCTCGTAAGGACCCACCAGATCCTCGGTCTTCTGCCGGATGTTCCCGTCCTCGTCGGCCGGAATCAGTTCGGGACTGATAGGCGTATCGATGATATCGAGCAACGTATCGCGCGACTGTGCGTCCACCCCGCTCCCGGCCACCCATGCCACCAGGTAGCGCACCAGCGTCTTGGGGATGCTGCCGTTCACGCCATACATGGACATGTGGTCGCCGTTGTAGGTGGCCCAGCCCAAGGCCAGCTCGGAGAGGTCGCCCGTGCCGATGACCAGTCCGCCCACCTTGTTGGCGTAGTCCATCAACAGCTGCGTACGCTCACGCGCCTGCCCGTTCTCGTAGGTGACGTCGTGCACGTTGATGTCGTGGCCGATGTCCTTGAAATGCTGGATACAGGCCTTCTTGATGCTGATTTCCTTCACCGTCACGCCGAGCGACTGCATCAGCGACAGCGCATTGTTGTACGTACGGTCGGTCGTGCCGAATCCCGGCATCGTGATGCCCACAATGCCCTTGCGGGAGAGGCCGAGCTTGTCGAACGTCTTCACGCAGACCAGCAATGCCAGCGTAGAGTCCAATCCGCCCGAAATGCCCACCACCACCGTCTTGCAGCGGGTATGCACCAGGCGTTTGGCCAGCCCGGCCACCTGTATGGAGAAAATTTCCTCGCAGCGTTCGTCGAGCAGCCGCCCGCCGGCAGGCACAAACGGGTGCGGATCCACCCCGCGGGTCAGCTCCAGCTCGCGGCCCGGCATGAACTCTGCCTGCACCCGCTTCACCGGCATGTCCTTGCAGGCACGCACCCCGGCGGCAAACGTCGTGTTCACGATGCGCTCGCCGCGCAACCGCTCCACGTCAATCTCGCTCATCACCAGCTGCTCTTCGAACGAGAAGCGTTCCGAAGCCGCCAGCAGTGTGCCGTTCTCATAAATCAGCGCATTGCCGGCAAAGACCACGTCGGTGGTAGACTCGCCGAATCCGCACGAGGCAAACACATACCCGGCCAGGCAACGGGCCGACTGCTGGGCCAGCAGCGAACGCAGGTAGCTGTGCTTGCAGATATTCTCGGTGTCGGCCGAAAGGTTGAACACGATTTCGGCCCCCTGCAGCGCGAGCCGCGAGCTGGGCGGCACCGTGGCCCACACATCCTCACACAGCTCCACGCCGAAACATACGTCGGATGCCTCGAACAGCAGGTGCGCCGACACCGGCACCGACTGCCCGCAAAGGCGGATGACGGTATCGGCGGCCAGCGTGTCGGCCGAGGCAAACCAACGCCGCTCATAAAATTCTTTGTAATTGGGCAGATAGGTCTTGGGGACAATGCCCAGCATCTTCCCCTTCTGGATGACCACGGCGCAGTTCATCAGCACCCCGCTCACCCGGACGGGCACTCCCAGGATGGACACAATGTCCAGCTGGCGCGTGTTGTTCATCACCTGCATCAGGGCCATCTCGGCCTGCTCCAGCAACAGTGACTGCTGGAACAGGTCGCCGCACGAATAGCCGGTGAGGTTCAATTCGGGGAACACCAGTATCTGCACACCCTTGCCTGCGGCCACGGCAATCATCTTCTCGGCCTGCTGCGCGTTGAACCGGCAGTCGGCCACCGTCACCGACGGCACCGCCGCCGCCACTTTCACATAACCAAATTTCATAGAATATATTATAATATATTAATGTATATCGGGATTCGTTTCTGCAAAGATAATGTAATTCACC
>CAMAFR010000056.1 GCA_945833835.1 uncultured Bacteroides sp. | reverse complement strand
CCGTGAGATAGAGTGTACCAACCGCCAGCTGAAGACCGACCTGAACCTGCGTCCGATACATCACAAGAAGGATGACCGGTCTGATGCCCACCTCTTCCTCGGGCTGCTCTCATACTGGATCGTCAACACCATCCGCTACAAGCTCAAGCAGACCGGAGAGACTTGCTTCTGGACAGAGATAGTCCGAAGGCTGTCCACGCAGAAGGCGGTCACCACGGAAGCCACAAATGCACTTGGGGAGAAGGTCCACATGAGGCTTTGCAGCGAGCCGAACAAATCCGCAGATGATATTTATGAACGACTAAAGTACAAGAAGATGCCATTCAGAAAAATCAGAATCGAGAAAAGTTTGTAGTACACAGCATCGCAAATGAAAACTGCAAAGTGCTGGACAGCAGGAAAAACAGCTAATTGAATATCAAACTTGGGTTAACATTAAAGTTTGTGCTCTAAATATATTATTTGACAAAAATAGATATTTTATTTCAATCTCCACCAATATTCATAAGAAAAACAAAAAAAAAAAGAAAATTGTTCTACAGCCCACTTTGTTTTTTTGCTGTCGGTCAGATTACCTTCCCAAGAGGAAGCACCTGACCGCCACCTCTCTCCTACGAAAAGAGGCGTGTTTTCAGTCGGCTGACGACCGGTTCCGGCTGTCAGCGGTGACCGCCACCGGCCCTCACTGAAGACCCTCCCCGGTCATCAGTGAAGACAGAACGGACCCGATGCGGAGAAAATCTTTCCCTCCTTCAAAAAATAGTGTTATCTTTACCGGGCAAATCCTAAAACGAGTACACTATGAAGACAACAAGACACCTGATTTATCTGTTTTCGGGGCTGCTGACGGCCCTTCCGCTCCTCCCTTGCACCGCCGAATGTCCGGCCGACCCTGCCGGACGGATGCTGCCCCATCCCTGGCAGGGCAGAAAGGTGGCGTTTCTGGGCGACTCACTGACCGACAAAATCCATGTGGGCACCACCAAGAACTACTGGCAATACCTGGCCGAATGGCTGGGACTGACCCCGCTCGTATACGGCATCAACGGCAACCAATGGAACGGCGTGCTGCGCCAGGCCCGCCAGCTGAAGGCCGAAGCGGGAGACGAGGTGGAGGCCATCATCGTCTTTGCCGGCACCAACGACTACAATGCAGGCATACCGCTGGGCGAATGGTACACGTATGCCGATGAGACCACCACCGTCAAAGGCGGCGGACAGGAGGTGCGCCGCAAACGGACTCCCGACTTCAACCCGGACACCTTCCGGGGCCGCATCAACGAGGCACTGGACTACCTGAAACGTAACTTCCCCACCCGCCAAATCATCCTGCTGACCCCGATACACCGGGCGCAGGCGCAGTTCAAGAACAACAATATCCAGCCGGAAGAAGCCTTCCCCAACCGCATCGGACTCTATGTGGACGCCTATGTACAGGCGGTGAAAGAGGCCGCCAACGTGTGGGCGGTGCCCGTCATCGACCTGAACAGCCTCTGCGGACTGTTCCCGCTGCTGGACGAGCACGCCGGCTACTTCCATGACCCGGATACCGACCGCCTGCACCCCAACGCCGCCGGACACCTGCGCATGGCCAAGGCATTGGCCTACCAGCTACTGGCTTATCCGGCGGTTTTCGATGAAGATTAACGCCACGGTTTGTGTTTTTTCACACCCTTCGTTTGCAAGATACAAGGATTCGTCACTATCTTCGTAGCACGAACTTAAAAATACCAATCTACTATGAACAGACTTGCGACAGCTGCGATATGCGCCCTGATGGGGACCACGACCGCCTTTGCCCAGCTGAAAGGCGAAAAGGCCGTCGGCGTACAAATGAACTTCGGTACGGAAACATCCGTCGGCATCGGTGCCCGTTTCCAATACCACTTCTCGAAAGATTTCCGCGTAGAGCCGGAATTCGACTATTTCTTCAAGCACGACGGTGTCAAGACCTGGGATCTGGGCCTCAACGCCCACTACCTGTTCCACCTGCAGAACGTGAATGTCTATCCGCTGCTGGGCGTAGGCTACGCCCACCACACCCTGGCAGGCACCGGGCTGAACGACGGCAGTTTCCAGGGAAAAATAGGCGCAGGTGCCGAGATGAAGATTGCCACCCAGTGGAAAGTGTATGCCGAACCGAAATTCCAGTTCATGGAGGATGCCAACCAGTTCCTCTTCACGGTCGGGGTAGCCTACTGCTTCTTCTGATCGAATAACCTTCTCCCCCCAGAACGTTCGAGAAGATGAAACGAGAGGGTGTGTCAAACCCCAAGTACCTATCAAATTGTCATTCCGAGCGAAAGATTTGATCGGTACTTGGAGTTTGACACACCCTTCTTTCACTTGTATCAGCGGCAATAGGCCGCCCCCTCTGTTGCCATTTCCACCAGTTCATCCATGTCGCGCGGAGCTTCAGGGGCCGACTTGTCAAAGACCCACTCGCTGACTCCCCTCCGGGCATCGTTCACCCGCACCTTGATGCCTTGGGCCTCCTCCAGCGGCAGGGAGTGGAGACGGTAGCACACCAACGCCGGAGCCGCAGGCCGCAAAGTATCCCCGTAAGTGTTGTAACGGTATTCCAGATGGATGTAGCCGTCCTGACCCATCAGCGGCCTGTCTGCCCGATGCACCAGGCTGACGCGGTGGGGCAGCTCTTGCGGCAGTTTTTGCAGGAAACGGATGTGCAGATAGCCAGCCGCCACCCAGGCATCCTCCCACCAGACGGGATGGTCGGCATACGCGGCCTCATTCTCCCCGGTCAGCTCCTCGACCTGCTTGGTGAGGAAGGGACAGATATACTCCGGTTGGATGGCCACATCATAACCCGCGAAATCGTCTGCCAACGGATTGAAATAGAGGATAGCCCGCTGTCCGTCTTCCAGACCGGGACCGAAGATACCGGAGGCGGCAGGCCACATCGTTCCCCACGTATCCCCTGTATAGGTATAAAGGCGGTCGCCATGGTCATGCACCGTCACCCAGTCTGCCGCCAGGTCACCCAACGAATAGCCCTCTTGGTCATTGCAGGAGGACAGAAGCAGGACCAACCCTGCACACAATGTCAGTAAACACTTCTTCATAATGGTTCTCTTTTGGGGTTCGTACTGCCTATACAACAATCCAGACACCGAAAATGCCGTACGCATTAGCAATCATTAACTTTCAGTCGGCAGGACCTGCCGGCACATCCTCCCACGAAAAAAAATGCACAGACAGCAACGCGATGCGTCCTGTCTGTGCTTTGAGAAGAAAAACAGGTGCGGCGCACGACTCGCACACCGCACTTGTAAGAGGGATTACATGTGGAACCAACGCACGTAGCAGAAGTCCTGACGGTGGGCCAGCTCGTCGTTCTTGGGGAACATACGGTAGGCAATCTTGAAGCTGCCGGCATTGGAGAGGCTGTGCTTCATCTGGAAGGTATAGAGGTTGCCTTCGGTCTTCACCAGATCCATCGGAGTGACGGAATAGATGTATTCCTTGCCTTCGGCATTGGTGTAGGTCACTACCAGTTCGATACCTACGGCATCCTTCAGACCCTTTTCGTCTACCACACAAGTGATGGTGTATTCCTTACCGCTCTCTACATTGCCCTGGCGCAGCTCTTCGCTCTTGTCCAGCGACACGATTTCAATGCTGTCCCACTTGGCGGCCACTTCTTCCTTCCAGGCGGCGATGGCTTTTGCCTTGGCATTGTCATCAGCTGCCAACGCCTGATAGCGCTTGGCTTCGCGGCAGTAGAACTTGCTGTAGTAGTCGTCCAGCTGACGCTTCATGGTGTAGTGGGGAGCCACCTGGGCGATAGAGTTCTTGATGGTCTTGATCCAGCCTTCGGAATAGCCCTTCTTGTTGCGTGCATAGTACAACGGGAGGATTTCCGTTTCGAGGATGCTGTAGATGGTAGCGGCATCCAGCTGGTCCTGATAAGCCTGGTTCTGGTACGTACGTTTTTCAGTCAACGCCCATCCGGCACCTTCGCGGTAGCCTTCGAGCCACCAGCCGTCGAGTACGGAGAAGTTGACAACACCGTTCATCAAGGCCTTTTCGCCAGAAGTACCCGATGCTTCCAACGGGCGGGTCGGTGTGTTCATCCAGATGTCCACACCCGATACCAGACGACGGGCCAGTTTCATATCGTAGTTTTCGAGGAAGATAATCTTACCGAGGAATTCGGGACGCTTGGAGATTTCGACAATCTTCTTGATCAGACCCTGGCCGGCACCATCGTGGGGGTGAGCCTTACCGGCAAACAGGAACTGTACGGGGTAGTCGGGGTTGTTGACGATCTTGGCCAGACGGTCGAGGTCAGTGAAGAGCAGGTGGGCACGCTTGTAAGTGGCGAAACGACGGGCGAAGCCAATGAGCAGGGCGTTCGGGTTGATCTTGTCCATCAATGTCACGACGCGCGAAGGATCACCCTGGTTCTTCAACCAAGTGTTGCGGAACTCTTCGCGGATGTACTTGATGAGCTTGTTCTTCAAGGCCACGCGGGTCTTCCAGATTTCCTCATCGGGCACACCGTAGATGGCTTCCCAGATCTTCGGGTTCGACTGGTCCTTCATGAAGTTCTTGTCGAAGTATTTGCCATAGAGGGCCTTCCATTCAGAAGCACACCAAGTGGGGAAGTGCACACCGTTGGTCACATAGCCTACGTGGTTTTCTTCAGGGAAGTAGCCTTTCCAGATGCCGGCGAACATTTCCTGCGACACCTTGCCGTGCAGCCAGCTCACGCCGTTCACTTCCTGGCAAGTATTGCAAGCGAAAGTAGACATACAGAAACGTTCGCTGCTGTCGCCCGGATTGATACGGCCCAGGTTCATCAGGTCCGCCCATTCGATGCCCATGCGCTGCGGATAGCCGCCCATGTACTTGCCGAACAGACCTTCGTCGAAATAGTCGTGGCCGGCGGGCACCGGAGTGTGTACCGTGTAGAGTGAAGAGGCACGTACCACTTCCAAAGCCTGTGTGAACGTCATGCCGCCTTCCACGTAGTCGCACAGACGCTGTACGTTGCACAAAGCGGCGTGGCCCTCGTTGCAGTGGTAGATGTCTTTCTTGATGCCCAGCTTCTTGAGCAGCAGCACACCACCGATACCCAACAGGATTTCCTGCTTCAGACGGTTTTCCCAGTCGCCGCCATAGAGCTGGTGGGTGATGGAACGGTCGAACTCGCTGTTCAGCTCGTTGTCGGTATCCAGCAGGTACAAAGGCACACGGCCCACATTCACTCTCCATACGAAGGCATGAACGTAGTAGTTCAGATAAGGCACGTCGATAACGACCGGATTGCCTTCCTCATCCACGACACGTTCCAACGGCAGGCTGCCGAAGTTCTGTGCCTCGTAGTTGGCAATCTGCTGTCCGTCCATTGACAGGCTCTGTGCGAAATAGCCGAAACGGTACAGGAAACCGATGGCGCACATGTCCACATTGCTGTCCGAAGCCTCCTTCAGGTAGTCACCGGCCAGGATACCCAGACCGCCGGAATAGATTTTGAGGACATGGGTCAGACCATACTCCATGCAGAAGTAAGCTACCGAAGGACGGTCTGCGTTCGGTTTTTCGGCCATGTAGGCCTTGAACTGAGAATATATATCGTTGATCTTTGCCAAAACTTCCTTATTAACGGCCAGAGCTTCCAATTTTTCATAGCTCAGACGTTCCAACAGAGCCACCGGGTTCTGGCCAACGGCCTTCCACAATTCCGGATCGAGTTCTCTAAACATTTCAGTTGCTTCAAAGTTCCAGGCCCACCAGATGTTGTGCGCCATTTCCTGCAACATTTTCAGGGATTCCGGAATACGAGATTTCACTGTGATTTCTCTCCAAACCGGAGCATTAACATAGTTAGTTTTTACTTTCATATATCAATTGGATAAAATGATTATTCGTTAATTTGCTTTTTGCGACTGTTTGCAACGGGCCTCCGCCTTGCGCAGGGCGATGTCGTAGGCCTCATAATAATAACGGATGAAGTGTTTCCACAAGGCTTTGTCAGCAATCTTCGCCGCCTTGTTGCGGATGGAGTCTATTTCTTTTTTCGACTTGCCCGAGAATTCGGTAATCATATCCTTGATGGTATCCGCCACTTCTGAGTAGTTGTAGTCTGTACGGTGGATGACTTTCACTCCGTCGTCCAGCTGGCCTTCGTGCTTCAGTTCTTCGTTCACCCAACGGCCGAATCCGGCCAGGTCGGTGGTGATGGTCGGCACATGAAAAGCGACACTCTCCAGCGGCGTATATCCCCAGGGCTCATAATAAGAAGGATAGACACTCAGGTCATTGCCAATCACCACATCGTAATAGGGGCGGTTCATGATGCCGTCCTTGCCGTCCAGGTAGCAGGGCACGAAAATGACCTTCACTTTCGAGTCGGCCGAGTTGGACATATTCAGGTATTTCAGCATATCCAGCACCTGGTCGTGGCTCATGTTGTGCAGCCAGTGGGTAATAAACGGTACGGGCAGCGGTGTGGTGAACTTCTCCTTGCTGTTCAGCCGTTCAACCAGGTCTTCGCGGGCATCGCCCACCCAGCCCGGCACATTGATGAACGCCAGCACATTCTTCTTCAGGTTCTTGTCGCGGGTCAGCCGGTTAAGTGCCTCCACATAGACATTGATGCCCTTGTTCTTGAACTCGTAACGTCCGCTGGTGCCGACAATCAGCGTGTCGTCGCCCAGGTCAGTGCCCAGCAACGTGTTGGCCACCTTCAGCATTTCCTTGCGGGCGCGCTTGCGGGCCTCCGTGAACTTCTTGCCCTGCGGCACAAAGTCGTCCTCAAAACCATTCATCAGGACGACGTCCGCCTCCTTGTCCAACAGCTCCTTGCACTCGTTGTTGGTGATTTCGCTCACGGTGGTGAAGCAGTCTACATGATGCGCCGTCTGCTTCTCGATGGAATGCTTGGACTCCATGTTCAGCTCGCGGGCCATCTGGTCACCGTTGTATGCGAACAGATAATCATAAAGGGGTTTGTTGTTGCCGGCAATCGAGCGGCCGATAGACGTGGCATGTGTCGTAAAGATGGTGGCAATCTCGGGCACCTGTTTCTGCACATAGAGTGCGCCAAGTCCCGTCATCCATTCATGGGCCTGGTAGACCACCTTGTCCGCCGGCTTCAGGTGATAGCGATAATAGCTTTCCACCACTTTTCCGGCCGCATACGAAAACATCGACGCTTCGTCGTAATCGCCATAGGCATGCAGTGAGTCCACCCGATAGTCCATCCATGCCCGACCGTAGATGTCATTCTTCTGGGCATAGAAAGGTGTGAAGTCCACCAGAATAGCGTACGGATGGCCCGGAATGTTCCACCGACCGATGCGCAATCTCAATCCATTTACCTTCAATGCGTGTTCGCGCCACTCGGCGAACAAATTCTCATCCTCACAAAACAAAGGATTCTCCTTACCTAACCAAACGTCCGGACCTATGAAAAAGATTCTGCCAGGGAACGCTGCCTCCAGCGTTTTAGCCCGTGTGGACAGAACGGTGTAAATACCTCCAACTTTATTACACACTTCCCAACTAGATTCGAAAATATAATCAGGCGTTAAAAGCTGTTTCGTCATCTTCTATAATATTTTCTAAATCAGCCGCAAAAATACAAAATATTTATCAATAACATGAACATTCTACCATTTTTTATTTCTCCGCCTGCCAAAACTAAGCACTTGAAAATAGCAAATGGCATCCAGAGGGCCTCTGAATGCCATTTGCACATGACAATTATTACAGTTTTATCATACCATCAAAGCTGCCACCAAAGCCAAAATGGCGTAGAATTCAGGAAGGGCGGCATAAATCATGGTGTTGGTCATCACGTCATGACCCTGTGAGACACCTACGATACCATTGGCGCTGACCTGACCCTGACGAATGGCAGAGAACAGACATACCAGACCGACACCCAGACCAATACCGAACATCAACGGACCCTGTGTGGTGAAATCCTTGCCCAACGACATCAGGAACGCCACGAAGCCATACAAACCCTGTGTGGCGGGAAGCGCCGACAGAATCATATACGTGGCCGATTTGGAGGCGTCTTTCTTGAGCGCGCCTTCGGCCGCATTACCTGCGATGGTCGTACCATAGCAACTGCCAATACCTGCAAGAGCCAACATCAGGCCCAAACCGAGATAACCTAAAATTTCATTCATAACTGTTTAAATTTTATTTGTTTCTAATTTTTCGTTGTTTATTTCTTTACTATTGAAAAGGGTTTGTATGCCTCGCCCTTGCCGTCGTAGCCGCTGTTCTTGAAATACTCGACAAACGTCAGACGCAACGGGTGCACAAACGCACTCAGGCAAGACATGGCGATGTTCAGGGCATGGCCGAACACCAGGATGAGCCCGCAGAAGAACCAGCCCAAGGCAGGCCCTGCCGCGTCATTGACCATGAAGGCCAGCTGGTTGAACACGCCGCCCAGCATACCGCCCGCCAGCCCCAGGGCATACAGACGGATGTAGGACAGGGTGTCGCCCAACAAGCCGGTGGCCATGTTATACGTATCCCACAGACCGGCGCCGATGTTGACCAGCACATTGCGACGCAGGTTGTTGAAGAGATAGATGCCGATAGAAGCAATGCCGCCGATGATGATGAACGCCCACGTGGACACCTCTGCCGAGATGACCTTGAAGAAGGTCAGCCCGCCCGTGCAGATAAAGCCGACCACGAGCAACAGCCATCCCCACGCACTGAGAGACTCCTTGAAACCGAACCGCACCGTCTCGCCAATGGCCTTGACGGTCATGGCCAGACACAGGTGGAACACGCCAATCAGCAATGCCAGCAGCATCTGCTTGTCGTAGGTGGTGCCTTCAATCTTGCCGGACACCATGAACTGCTTCACGCCTTCGGGCAGATCCAGCTCGAAAAGATTCACGCCAAAGAAAGTGCCGAGCACGGCACCGACCACGGTGGTGAACACACCAAGTGTCATCACCAGGTTCATCATGCCGGCCATGGACTTGCCCAGTTTCTTCTTGAGCACCCATCCGAGCGCAATCAACGCCAAGCCGTAGCCCGAATCGCCCATACAGAAGGCGAAGAACAGCGAGAAGAAAGGCGCCAATATCGGAGTCGGGTCAAACTCGGCATAGTCGGGCATACCGTACATCTTGGTCAGCACCTCGTACATCCGTACAAACGCATTGTTCTTCAGCTGGATGGGCGCATTGTCCTCCCGACGGGCCGGACGCATCTCGTAGTACACGCCCTGGCTGTCGAGCAAGGCTTTGACAGGCGCCACCTGCGCTTCGGGAATCCATCCTTCCAGCAGGCGCACCGCACCTTGGGCCATCGGCTCGCCGCTGAGCTTGACCTTCATCAGGTCAATGTCTTCCTGCAGCAGTGTGTCCTTCCGCTCCACCAGTCGGTAGTAGCGCTTGCAAAAAGCCTTCAGGTCTGCCGTTGCCTGTGCCAGATCGGCCTCAATCCGCTCCTTCCGCCGTTTCAGCTCGGAGAGGCTGGCCTTAGGCAGGCGCAACGGGTCAATGCCCAAATCCAGCGAACGGTGGGCCACCGTGACGAAGTACACGTGTCCGCCGGCTTTTGCGATGACCATCACCTCCTCCAGCTCCGCCCAATCGGCACGGAAGTCTTTTTCCACGCAGTCGTAGAAGTCGATGCGCCAGCCGGCCTTGGCCAGCCGGTGCAGGCTGTCGGCATCGAAATCACCCCACACCTCCAGCTGGGCGATGTCTTTCACCGTCAGCGGGAGCTGCTGGTTCAATTCCTGGATGCGTGCCTGTAGGCGCTCGTAGCCGCCGGCCACCTCATCGGCCGTCAGGTCCGTCGCAGTCAGCGCCTCGGGCTGGTTGTCGGCCAGGGCGAACATACTTTGCAGCAGGTTCTTGTACGATTTCCTACGCTCCAACGAACGTTGCAGCTCGCCGTCGGGTTCGCCCGATTGCTTCTCGATGACATGAACCACTCCCAACTGGCGTATCTGTTCCAAAAACGATTCATACTCCTTGTGGTACACAAGGAATGTGAGTTTTTCCATTTTAGCTATCATTCTTCCGTCTCCTTTCTTTTTTCCTGAATCGACTTCAGAATCTTCTGCGATGACTTCGACAGGTTCTCCTCGTCTTCCATGAAGCGTTTTATCTTACGCAAGGCATCCTGGTAGCCGGGTATCTGGACCTTCTCGAACAGGTTCACCTTCTGGGTCGTCTTCTTGCGCGCGTGCTCCAGCAGGTTCAGCTTGGCCACCGCAAACTCGCGTTCAATGGCGGTGCTGGCCAGTCCCTTCAGGATATGCAGACCGTCGGCATACCACTTCGGGCTGTTGAACAGACTGTAGGGGCGTATCTCAAAATCCACGTCCTCCAGCAGCGGTACCCGCACACCGGCAATCTTGCGGACACCCAGACGGACATCCCTCACCTTGATTAACGAAGCGTCGAATTCATTCCAGAGTGCGAACATGGCCTCATACGCCTGGATCTGCCGTTCCAGCCGCTCCTCCAGCTCAGCCGCCTCGCCCTTGCAACGCTTCACCTCCAGCCGCAACGCACTCTCCTTGTTCTTGATGATAGGCAACGTGCGCACCCGGATTTTCAGTTGCTTTTCGAGCTGCTGTAACGAAGTCTTGTTATATTGAAATTTAATAGCCATTTCTCTGTGTCAATTATAAAAGATGAATCACTTCTTCCAATGCTGGTCCACGAACTCTTTCTTGATGTTGACTTCTTCGGGCTTGAAATATTTGCTGAAGAGGCCCCACGTCACATCGAGCATTTCGGTCGTATTGAGGTTGACATCAATGGCCAGCAGCTGGTTGGCATAGTCCTTGGCGAACGACAAGGCACGCTCGTCGTAGTCGGTCAGGTCGAAACCGTTCTCCATCTTGGTCTTGGCGTTGGCGGCATCGGCATAGAGGCGCACCGCTGCATTCATCACCTGCGGGTGGTCCTTACGGGTCTTCTTGCCGCTCACGAGCTGTTTCAGACGGGACAAGGAGCGGAACGGGTCGACGATGACCTTACCGATGTCGCTGTCGCGGCGCAGGAACAACTGGCCTTCGGTGATGTACCCGGTATTGTCGGGCACGGCATGGGTGATGTCGCCCCCCGACAGGGTTGTCACCGCAATGATGGTGATAGAGCCGCCCGAGGGGAACTGCACGGCCTTTTCGTAAATCTTCGCCAGGTCGGAATAGAGCGAGCCCGGCATGGAGTCCTTCGACGGAATCTGGTCCATACGGTTGGACACAATGGCCAGCGCGTCCGAGTAAGAGGTCATGTCCGTGAGCAGCACCAGCACCTTCTGGTTCTTCTCCACGGCAAAATACTCGGCTGCCGTCAGCGCCATATCCGGAATCAACAGACGTTCTACCGGCGGATTCTCGGTGGTGTTCACAAAGCTGATGATGCGGTCCAGGGCTCCGGCGTTCGAGAAGACGTTCTTGAAGTACAGGTAGTCATCGTTGGTCATACCCATACCGCCCAGAATAATCTTGTCCGTCTCGGCACGCAGGGCCACGTTGGCCATCACCTGGTTGAACGGCTGGTCGGGATCGGCGAAGAAGGGAATCTTCTGTCCGGACACCAACGTGTTGTTCAGGTCAATACCGGCAATACCGGTGGCTATCAGTTCCGACGGCTGCTTGCGTCGTACGGGGTTCACCGACGGTCCGCCAATCTCCACTTCCGTTCCCTCAATGGCCGGTCCGCCGTCAATGGGGTCACCGAAAGCGTCGAAGAAACGTCCGGCCAGCTGGTCGCTCACTTTCAGCGTAGGCGACTTGCCCAGGAACACCACTTCGGCATTGGTAGGGATACCTTCGGTTCCCTCGAATACCTGCAGTGTCACTTCATCGCCGGCAATCTTCACCACCTGTGCCAGTTTGCCGTTCACTTTCGCCAGTTCGTCATAGCCCACTCCCTTCGCCTTCAGCGAACAGGTGGCCTTGGTGATCTGGCTGATTTGCGTATATATTTTCTGAAAAGCTTTTGTTGCCATTTTCTGATAACTTAATTTTGATTACACATTACTTTGCTTTCTTCCCGGCAACCATGTCCTGCAACTGCTGCTTGTGCTCTTCATACGATTCCGAACGATAGGCCGCATAGTTCATCTGCTTGCAGACATTGATCATCTTCTTGAAGTAATCCATGACCTCCACGAAATTCTCGAAACGGAAATCGGCGTGGCAGATGTCAATGATGGTGTTCACCATTTCCTCCTGGCGCTCCAGCGGGGTGACGGCATCGATTTCATCGAAGGCATCCTGCTGCAGGATGACGAAGTCTATCAGTTCGGACTTCCAGAAGATGACATGATATTCCACGGGCACACCGTCGTCACCCAAGATGTTGATCTGCTCGGCAATCTCCTTGCCGCGCAACAGACGGGTCTTGAGTTCGTTGACCTTCGAGGTCCACTGGTCGTTGATGCGTCCGGAAATGTACTTCTCAAATTCCGGATATTCCAGGTATTTCGAATAAGAATCAATCGGGTTGACCGCCGGATAACGCTTGCGGTCGGCGCGTTCCTGCTCCAGGGCGTAGAAACAGCGGGCCACCTTCTTGGTGTTCTCCGTGACGGGTTCCTTCAGGTTACCGCCGGCAGGTGACACGGTTCCGATAAAGGTGATGGAGCCCGTAGCGCCGTTGTTCAGGTTGACATAGCCGGCACGTCCATAGAAGTTGGAGATGATGGCCGACAAGTCCATCGGGAACGCATCAGGGCCCGGCAACTCTTCCATACGGTTGGACATCTCGCGCAAAGCCTGTGCCCAGCGGGAGGTGGAGTCGGCCATCAGCAACACTTTCAGTCCCATGGCGCGATAGAACTCGGCCATCGTCATCGCCGTATAGACAGAAGCCTCACGGGCAGCCACCGGCATGTTGGAGGTGTTGGCCACGATGATGGTACGCTCCATCAGCTTGCGTCCGGTATGCGGGTCCACCAGTTCGGGGAACTCGGTGAAGATTTCCACCACCTCATTGGCACGCTCGCCGCAGGCGGCGATGATCACGATGTCGGCTTCGGCCTGCTTGGAGATGGCATGCTGGAGCACGGTCTTGCCGGTACCGAACGGACCGGGAATAAAGCCGGTACCCCCTTCCACAATCGGGTTCAAGGTATCAATCACGCGCACACCGGTCTCCAGCAATTTGAACGGACGCGGTTTCTCGCGATAGTTGGTCATGGCCTTCTTCACGGGCCATTTCTGAATCATGTTCACAGGGATTTCCTTGCCTTCGGCATCGGTCAGCACCGCCACGGTCTCTTCGATGGTATAATCACCTTCTTTTGCGACCGACTTCACCTTCAACGTACCGTCCAGCTGGAAGGGGACCATGATTTTCAACGGCTGGTGGTTTTCCTCCACCTGCCCCAACCAGGCCGACGGACCCACCTCATCACCGGCCTTCACCAACGGCTGGAAATGCCACTTTCTTTCCTTATCCAACGGATAGGTGTATTGTCCGCGCTTGAGGAACACACCTTCCATCTTGTCCAAATCGTTCTGCAGACCGTCGTAATTCTTCGACAGCATACCGGGGCCCAGCGTCACTTCGAGCATGTGGCCCGTAAATTCCGCTTCGGCTCCCACTTTCAGGCCGCGGGTACTTTCAAACACTTGTACATACACGTTCTTGCCCACCACCTTGATTACTTCGGCCATCAGACGGTCACCACCGGTCAAGATGTAGCAAATTTCGTTCTGCGCCACCGGGCCGTCTACTGTCAGTGTCACCATATTGGCGATAACGCCCAAAACAGTTCCTTTTGTTGCCATTTTATCTTATTTTTACTATTTTCTAAATTCTTCGGGAATCTGGACCTGTTCTTTCAGTTGTCGGATCATCAAGCGGAACAGGTCGCTACCGCTTTCTTTGTCCAGCGAAATCCACCGCTCAATCATATCTATCTGCTGGAGGAACACGAACAGGCGTTCTATCGTGAAGTAGTTGAAGAACGACGCATTGTCCAGCCAGTTCCATTTGAGCAGGTCCACCTGCTTCTCCCGGCCCACCAGTTCGTCCATCTCGGCAATGCGCTGAACGGCGTTGAAGTAATCGAGCTCTTCGCCCAACCCGAAATCGCGTGCGTTCGACGTGCGCAACTGTTCGCAGACCGCATTGTCGCCTACTATTACATCGGCCACTTCACGTTTGTATTTGCGGGCCGTCAGGGCGGCAAACACATTGCCCATGTTCAGGTTGAACTCAAACCAGTCTGCCACCAGCCGGTTACCGCACGCCATCCCATAGGCATAATAGCCGGCTGCGAGCCGGTCTTCGGCCGTATAGAGGTCTTCGGGGGCCAAGGTCAGATAGTCTGCGACGAAAGCGGCCAGATAGGGCGGAAACTGCTTGTCCACCGTGTCACCGTTGCGGACGGTCTCCACCAACGCCAGCAATTCTTCGCCGGAGAAGCATCCCCTGCCCGAGGTGACGGCCTCCTTGTCCTTGAGCAACGCCAGCAGGTCCCGGTTATCGTATTTCAGATAAAACAGGTCCACCAGCTTTTGGTCGCCCGCGGTCAGGAAGGGATACAGTTCCGCCTTGAAGCTGTCTACCGTATAGCTCAGCTTGCCGTCGTCCAAAGACAGGTCGGGCAAACCCGCTACCAGATAATAATAGGTACTCATAACACGGGATTAAAACAACATTTCCACTAATTGGGGACGGAGGAACTCCTTAAAGTAGTTTTCAAATTCCTCTTCACCGAAATTCACCTTGTACGATCCGTCTGCCGGAGCAACCGTAAACAGTGCCTTCATGCCGTTCACCTGGCGGATGGTCACTCCCTTATCCAGCAATGCCTTTGCATTTGAGGAAAAATACTTTTTCAGCTGTTCCGCATCTCCCGTAGAAATGACAATCGGTTCGTTGGCGGCCCACTGGCCGGCCAATGCCACGATAAACTTGTTCAAAGCCGCCTTGTCGGCCGTGAACCCTTTTACAGCCGCACTGACGGTCTGGTTGGTCAACAAATTGGCCACCTCTGTCTTCAAGGCATTGACCGCCTGACCGGCAAACAGCTTCAACTCGGATTGGGTATTTTCTTTCAGCTCTTCAGCAGATTTACGTGCGTTGGCTATAATCGCCTCGGCCTGCTTCTGTGCATCCTCTATTACCTGCTGGGCTTTCTTCTGAGCCTCACTGACCAGACGCTGGGCTTCTGCATTGCCCTTCTCAACGCCTTCCTTATAAATTTTGTCGGTTAGCTCTTGAATCTTGTTTTCCATGCTTTGTTGATTTGTAGTAGATTAGTAGATTAATATATAGTTCTTGCTGATATTCCCTTTAGTCCCCCAAATATAGTAACTTTTTCCATCAGCAAAAAAAATTTGAAAAGGATAATTTTCTCTTCAGCGAAAAGAGGACAAAATCTGGCTCCATTTGACAAGTCTCGCTCATAATAGCATGTTGCACAACATATTTCCTGTACCGTGCAACCATAAAAAAAGCTCCGGAGAACCTTGCGGCTTCCGGAGCTCAAGACGGCGACTACCTACTCTCCCACTTGCGCAGT
>CAMAFR010000055.1 GCA_945833835.1 uncultured Bacteroides sp. | reverse complement strand
AACTCCCCTTTCAAGAATGAAAATCTTGCGTCCTAACCGATAGACGAACGGGCCATCCTGTGTTCCGGAGATTCCGGAGATTATGAGAGAGAACTCTTGGTGGAGTGTAGCCCGTGGGAGAATCGAACTCCCCTTTCAAGAATGAAAATCTTGCGTCCTAACCGATAGACGAACGGGCCATTGCGGGTCATTCAAGTTGTTTCCTTGAAGACGGGTGCAAAGGTACGGCTTTTTTTTAAATATGCAATAGGTAACTGAAAATTTTCTCAAATAAAACGCTCGAATCGGCCAGAATTTTCGTAAATCCGGGCAAAGGGCTTAGTCGGCCTCGTCCTCCAGCCGGTCTTCCCACAGGTATTTGCGGGTTTCCTTGACCGCCACTCCCGACAACAGCAGCAGGGAGAGGAGGTTGGGGATGGCCATGAGGGCGTTCATGCTGTCGGCAATGTTCCATACGGCGGTCAGGTTCATGGTCGACCCGAAATAGAGGGAGACAATCCAGAGGATGCGGTAGGTGCGGATGAACTTCTTGCCACCCAGGTATTCCATGGCCTTGCCGGAGTAGTAGCCCCAGCCCAGAATGGTGGAGAATGCGAAGGTGGTGATGCCGAAGCAGAGGATGGCCGTACCCACGTAGGGGATTTTTCCGAAAGCGGCCTTGGTAAGCGCGCCGCCTTGCGAGTAGTCGATGTCCGGATAGGCCAGGATGCTGCTGACGAGCACCAGTCCGGTCAGCGCACAGATGATGACTGTATCCCAGAAGGTAGCGGTCGAGGACACCAAGGCCTGGCGGACGGGGTTGCGGGTCTGTGCGGCAGCCGCTACGATAGGGGCGGAGCCCATGCCCGATTCGTTGGAGAACAAGCCGCGGGCAATGCCGTAGCGGGCGGCCAGCATGACGCTCGTGCCGGCCAGTCCGCCGCCGGCCGCATGGGGCGTAAAGGCCGAGCTGACGATAAGCCGGAGGGCATCCCACAGATAAGCCTGGTTGACAAACAGGATGTAGAGGCAGCCGGCAACGTAGAGCACCGCCATGAAGGGGACCAGTGCCATGCAGACACGGGCAATGCCTTTCACTCCGAAGAAGATGACTAAGGCCACGCCCACTGCAATGGCCAGTCCGGACAGGTGCTCGCTGATGCCGTAGGTTTCCTGGAGCAGCAGCGAGATGGAGTTGGCCTGCACGGTGCCGCCGATGCCGAATCCGGCCAGCGCGGTGAAGATGCAGAACAGGATGCCCAGCCATTTCATGTTCAGTCCGCGTTCGAGGGCCACCATGGGGCCGCCAATCATTTCGCCGTTCGGGTTCTTCACGCGGTACTTGATGGCCAGCAGTCCTTCGGCATACTTGGTGGAGATGCCGAACACGCCGGTCAGCCAGCACCACAAGACGGCTCCCGGACCGCCCATGGCGACGGCGGTGGCTACGCCGATGATGTTGCCCGTACCGATGGTGGCGGCTAACGAGGTGGTCAGCGCCCCGAACTGGCTGACATCGCCTTCCGAGTCATGGTCGTGCTTCACAGACAGGCGGATGGCGGTGAAGATCTTGCGTTGGGGAAACCGCAGGCAGATGGTGAGGTACAGATGGGTGCCCAGCAGGAGGATAATCATGGGCCAGCCCCACAGGTAAGAACTGATGACGGCAGTAATGTCTTCGAAGGTGTGCATAAATTCGGGCGTGTTGGAAGAAGGGGCCGTATGCCCCTGTGGTTAAGACACAAAGACAAGCCGCCCCAACGTCGGGTCATCTTGTAGGATAACGGCGTTGTGGCGGTGTGTCTTCGTAGGAAGGTTCATGGAATAAAGGTTCACTGGTTGAGCTTGTCGGCATCGGACAGGCTCTTGGCGATTTCGGCTTCGGGCAGGTCGTAGTTGGTCAGGTTGCCGGCCAGATACTGGTCGTAGGCCGTCATGTCAATCAGGCCGTGGCCGGACAGGTTGAACAGGATGACTTTTTCCTCGCCGTTCTCGGTACATTTCCGTGCCTCGCGGATGGCGGCGGCAATGGCATGACACGATTCGGGAGCCGGGATAATGCCTTCGGCACGGGCAAAGAGACAGCCGGCGTCGAACGATTCCAGTTGGGGGATGTCTACGGCCTCCATGAGCTGGTCTTTGAGTAGTTGGGAGACGATGACTCCCGCGCCGTGGTAGCGCAGTCCTCCGGCGTGGATGTTGGCAGGGCGGAAGTTGTGTCCCAAGGTGAACATGGGCAGCAGCGGGGTGTAGCCGGCCTCGTCGCCAAAGTCGTACTCAAATTTGCCGCGCGTCAGTTTGGGGCACGAAGCTGGTTCGGCGGCGATGTAGCGGGTCTGCCGGCCTTCCAGGATGGTGTGGCGCATGAAGGGGAAGCTGATGCCGCCGAAGTTGGAGCCTCCGCCGAAGCAGCCGATGATGAGGTCGGGATATTCGCCCGCCATTTCCATCTGCTTCTCGGCCTCCAGTCCGATGACGGTCTGGTGCAGGGTGACGTGGCTCAGCACGGACCCCAGCGTGTATTTACAGTTGGGCGTGTTCATGGCCAGCTCGATGGCTTCCGAGATGGCGGTGCCCAGTGACCCTTGGTGGTTGGGGTATTTGGTCAAGATGTCCTTGCCGGCACGGGTGGACATGGAGGGCGAGGGAGTGACCTGCGCGCCGAAGGTCTGCATGATGCTGCGGCGGTAAGGCTTCTGTTCGTAGCTGATTTTCACCTGATAGACGGCGGCTTCCAGGCCGAACACCTTGGCGGCATACGAGAGGGCGGCGCCCCATTGTCCGGCACCCGTCTCGGTCGTGACGTTGGTCACCCCTTCTTTTTTGCAGTAATAGGCCTGTGCCAGTGCCGAGTTCAGTTTGTGTGACCCTACCGGGCTGACGCTCTCGTTCTTGAAATAGATGTGTGCCGGGGTGCCCAAGGCCTTTTCAAGACCGTATGCACGTACCAGCGGTGTGCTGCGGTAGTACTTGTACATCTCGCGCACTTCTTCCGGTATCTCAATCCAGGCATCGGTCTGGTTCAGTTCCTGACGTGCCAGCTCGTGGGCGAAAATGGGGAAAAGGTCTTCGGGTTTCAGGGCCTCTTTGGTGGCCGGATTCAGGGGCGGCAAAGGCTTGTTTTTCATGTCCGCCTGAATGTTGTACCAATATTTTGGTATATCGTCTTCCGACAGGAAGAAACGTTTCTGTTTGTTGCTCATATAGCTTATGTGTTTAAAATTTGTCGCTAAAAGTAGCTATAATTACATAACTGAACAAGAAAATCGGCCGAAAAGTTTTCAAATCGTTCTTTTTCTCCTTTCTGCTGTCTTTCCTCCGGGAGGCGGCGGATGATTTTCATCTGTAGCACCGGCTTGTTTTTCATTCCTTTATTGTAAATTTGCAGCCATTGTTTGAAAAGAAAGAGGTATGCTGGACAAATGGGATGAGCTTTTTCTTTTTCGGAAAAAACTGGTGTTTCCGAAAGTCTATCAGGTGATGCGGTGGCTGTCGAGCTTGGTCTATGCTTGCGCTTTCCTGCTGCTGCTGGTGGTCGTGTACGAATATGGTTTCCGGGTCTCGGATGCCGAGGCCGGCATCATCCATGTGTTTTTTCATATCGTGTGGGTCGTGTTCCTGGCCTATACCACCCTGAAACTGGTGATAGGCGATGCCGAGGGACGGCTGCGGACTACGGTATGGACGGTGATGCAATATGTGTTGCTCTATCTCACGCTGGTGCCGGTGGTCTTCCGCCTGCCCGAGCCCGAGACCGGGGTGCAGTGGGTGTGGCTGTTGTTCCACAACGAGCATTATCGGGTAGGGGTGCTCTTGCTGCTCGCCTTGTCACAATTGTCGGGCGGGCTGGTCAGCCTGTTGGGACGGCGCACGAATCCTTCCATTATCCTGGCCTCCAGTTTTCTGGCGTTCATTGTGGTAGGGTCGGTACTGCTGATGCTGCCAGAGTCTACCACGCAGGGGATTCACTGGCTGGATGCCCTGTTTACGGCCACCAGCGCGACGTGTGTCACAGGGCTGTCTACGGTCGACATCTCTGAAGTCTTCACCCAGAAAGGACAGTTGGTGCTGCTGGTGCTGATACAGATAGGCGGGCTGGGGGTCATGACGCTGACCAGCTTTTTCGCCATGTTCTTCATGGGCAAGACATCGCTCTACAACCAGTTGCTCGTGGGGGACATGATTAGCTCGGACTCTTTGAACTCGCTGCTCTCTACCTTATTATATATATTGGGCTTCACACTGTCTATCGAGGGGGTGGGGGCCGTCGTCCTTTGGTGGAACATCCACGGCACTTTGGGCATGACGATGGACGAGGAGGTCTATTTCTCCATTTTCCATTCCATTTCCGCTTTCTGCAACGCCGGCTTCTCTACATTGCCCGGCGGACTGGGCCATCCGGACTTGTTGCAGCATAACTTTTTCTATGTGACCATTACTTGCCTGATAGTGCTGGGTGGTATCGGTTTTCCCATTCTGGTGAACCTGCACCACACGCTGTCCTACTACCTGCGTTGGTTCGGGTGGTGGTTGTTCCGCCGCAAGGGGCATTTTGCCCGGCAGGTGCACCTGTATAACTTGAATACGAAAATCGTACTCATCGTGACAGGCGTGCTGCTTGTGGGAGGCATGTTGGCCATCCTGATGTTGGAGTGGAGTCATGCGTTTGCCGGTATGCCGGTGGCGGACAAGTTTGTGCAGGCGTTTTTCAACTCCGCCTGTCCGCGCACCGCGGGCTTCAACAGTGTGGCCTTTTCGGAGATGACGACCCAGACCCTGCTGTTGCTGGTGGTCTTGATGATGATTGGTGGCGGCACGCAGTCTACTGCCGGTGGTGTGAAAATCAATGTGGTGTCGGTTATCCTCATCAACCTGTGGGCGGTGATTCGGGGTGCGGGGCGTGCCACGATTTTCCGGCGGGAGATTTCGCACGACTCCATCAGCCGGTGTGACGCGGCTCTTATCCTCTTCCTGCTGCTGCTCACCTGCAGTGTCTTCCTGCTGTCGGTGCTCGAACCGGAAGCCCCGCTGTATAGGGTGTTCTTCGAGTGCCTGTCGGCACTGAGTACGGTAGGGGCCACGCTCGACTTCACGCCGACCCTCAGTCCGGGCGGCAAGTGCCTTGTCATTGTGCTCATGTTTGTGGGACGTGTGGGGGCATTTACCCTGGCCTCAGGACTCATCAAGCAGGTGAAGCAACAGAATTACAGGTATCCGAGTGATAACATCATTATAAATTAGCCGACGAACGGCTGGAAAATTTTGCGCGTATGAAATACATTGTGATAGGACTGGGCAACTATGGGGCTGCCTTGGTGGAAGGCCTGACTTCGCTGGGACACGAAGTGGTGGGAGTGGACACGAACGAACTGAATGTGGACCGCCTGAAAGACAAGATGGTGACGTCCTTTGTGCTGGATGTGACGGACGAGACGGCCCTGACCGTATTGCCGCTGAAGACGGTGGATGTGGTCGTGGTGGCCATCGGCGAAGACTTCGGGGCCTCGGTCCGGGTGGTTTCCCTGCTGAAGAAGAATCAGGTGAGGCATATCTTTGCCCGTGCGGTGGACGAGGTGCACAAGGAGGTGCTTGAAGCGTTCGGGCTGGACCGCATCCTCATGCCGGAGCGGGATGCCGCTCAAGTGCTGGTGCAGTCGATGTCGTTGGATGCCGACATCCAGCCGTTCCGGATTGATGATGACTATTACGTGTTCAAGTTCAAGGTGCCTGCCGGTCTGGTGGGGTATAACATCAATGATTTGGAGATTCGCAAGAACTTCGGCATGAAACTGGTCTCGCTGTTGCGGGGCAAGACGGTGTTGAACAGCCTGGGGTTCTCGGTGCTGGAGCGGCAGGTGGACAATGTCTTCCCCGAGAACTACGAGCTCCAGGCGGAAGACATGCTGGTGTGTTACGGCACGTACGGCCGCTTTATGGAGTTCTGGAAGTCGTGCAAATGAGGCTGTCAGAGCCCACAGCATAACATCATATTGTCATTCTAAATGGAGCGAAGCATCTGAATACAGGAGTTATTGCATTACAGATTCTTCGCTCCGTTCAGAATGTAGACACCTCTTGCCGGAGCGCAAGGCGTGTCTTTACTTATACTCGTCCCAACTCTTGATTTCGATGTCGTCAATCGTCATGGTGCAGAAGGCCTGTATGAAGGCACTGGCCAGGCGGGCGTTGGTGATGAGCGGAATGTTCAGGTCTACCGAGGCGCGGCGTATCTTGTAGCCGTTGTCCAGCTCGCCTGCCGAGAGGTCGCGCGGGATGTTGACCACCATGTCTATCTCCTTGTTGTGGAGCATTTCGAGTGCCTGCGGCTTTCCGTCCTCGCTCGGCCAGAACACGCGGGTGTTCTCAATGCCGTTCTCGGTGAGGAATTTCGAGGAACCGCCGGTGGCGAAGATGTTGTAGCCTTTCTGTTTCAGCAGGCGGGCCGCCTGCAGCATGTCAGCTTTCTGTTTGGGCGTACCGGTACTCATCAGGATGTTCTTTTCCGGGATGCGGTAACCCACACTCAGCATAGACTTCAAGACGGCACACGAGGTGTCGCCGCCGATGCAGCCCACTTCGCCGGTTGAGGCCATGTCCACGCCCAGCACAGGGTCGGCCTTTTGCAGGCGGTTGAACGAGAACTGGCTGGCCTTGATGCCCACGTAGTCCAGTTCGAACAGGTTCTTCTCGGGCTTTTCTACCGGAATGCCCAGCATGACCTTGGTGGCCAGCTCGATGAGGTTTATTTTCAAGACCTTGCTGACGAACGGGAACGAGCGGGAGGCACGCAGGTTGCACTCGATGACCTTGATGTCGTTCTCGCGGGCCAGGAACTGGATGTTGAAGGGCCCTGAGATGTTCAGCTCTTTGGCAATCTGGCGCGAGATGCGCTTGATGCGGCGCACGGTCTCGACATACAGTTTCTGGGGCGGGAACTGGATGGTGGCGTCGCCCGAGTGTACGCCGGCGAACTCAATGTGCTCGGAGATGGCGTAGGCCACGATCTCACCGTTCTGCGCCACGGCATCCATTTCCACTTCCTTGGCGTGCTCGATGAACTGGCTCACCACGACGGGATGTTTCTTGGAGACATTGGCGGCCAGTTGCAGGAAGCGTTCCAGCTCCTCCTGGTTGGAGCATACGTTCATGGCGGCTCCCGACAGCACGTACGACGGGCGCACCAGTACCGGAAACCCTACTTTCCGGATAAAGGCGTTGATGTCGTCCATCGAGGTCAGTGCGCTCCACTCCGGCTGGTCCACCCCGATGCGGTCCAGCATGGCCGAGAACTTGTCGCGGTCTTCGGCGTTGTCGATGCTCTTGGCCGAGGTGCCCAGAATCCGGATGTTTTGTTCGTCGAGGCGCATGGCCAGGTTGTTGGGGATTTGTCCGCCGGTGGAGACAATGACTCCGTGCGGGTTCTCCAGTTCCAGGATGTCCATGACCCGTTCGAACGTCAGTTCGTCGAAGTACAGGCGGTCGCACATGTCATAGTCGGTCGACACCGTTTCGGGGTTGTAGTTGATCATGACACTGCGGTAGCCTTCCTTGCGGATGGTGTTGAGGGCCTGCACCCCACACCAGTCGAACTCCACCGAGGAGCCGATGCGGTAGGCACCCGACCCCAAGACGACGATGGACTTATGGTCGCCCAGGTAGTTCACGTCGTTGCCGGTGCCGCTGTATGTCAGATACAGGTAGTTGGTCTGTGCGGGATATTCGGCGGCCAGGGTGTCTATCTGTTTCACCACCGGCAGAATGCCCTGCTGCTTGCGGTAGGTGCGCACCACCAGCGAGCCCTCTTCCAAATCACCTTGGTAGTTGATGGCGCGGGCTATCTGGAAGTCCGAGAATCCCTGGCGTTTGGCTTTGGCCAGCAGGTCTTTCGGCAGTTGCGTGAGCTGGGTGTGGTTGTTGCCCCATTCGTGCAGTTCCTTTGCGGTCTGCATGATATTCTCCAGCTTGTAGAGGAACCACTTGTCGATTTTGGTCAGCTCGTGGATGTGATCCACGCTGTAACCGGCGCGCATGGCTTTCGAGATGACGAAGATACGTTTGTCCGTCGGTTCGCGCAAGGCCTTATCCACATCGGCGATGACCAGCTCCTTGTTCTCCACAAAGCCGTGCATGCCCTGGCCTATCATGCGGAGGCCTTTCTGCATGGCTTCCTCGAAGGTGCGTCCGATGGCCATCACCTCGCCCACTGATTTCATGGAGGAGCCCAGCTCGCGGTCCACGCCGTGGAACTTGCCGAGGTCCCAGCGGGGAATCTTGCAGACCACATAGTCGAGTGCCGGCTCGAAGAAGGCCGAGGTGGTCTTCGTCACCGAGTTCTTCAGGTCGAACAGTCCGTAGCCCAGTCCCAGCTTGGCGGCCACGAAGGCCAGCGGGTAGCCGGTGGCTTTGGAGGCTAAGGCTGACGAGCGGCTCAGACGGGCGTTCACTTCGATGACCCGGTAGTCTTCTGATTCGGGGTCGAAGGCATACTGCACGTTACATTCGCCCACGATACCGATGTGACGGATGATGCGGATGGCCAGCTCGCGCAGTTTGTGGTATTCGCTGTTGGTCAGTGTCTGCGACGGTGCGATGACAATCGACTCGCCGGTATGGATGCCCAGCGGGTCGAAGTTCTCCATGTTGCAGACCGTGATGCAGTTGTCGAAACGGTCGCGCACCACTTCATACTCCACTTCTTTCCAGCCCTTCAGGCTTTTTTCCACCAGCACCTGCGGCGAGAAGGAGAAGGCCTTTTCGGCCAGCACGTTCAGCTCTTCCTCGTTGTCGCAGAAGCCCGAGCCCAGACCGCCCAGGGCGTAGGCGGCTCGGATAATGACCGGATAGCCCAGTGCGGCGGCGGCATGACGGGCGGCTTCAATGCTCTCGCACGCCTCGCTCTTGATGGTCTTCACCTCGATTTCGTCGAGCTTCTTCACGAATAGCTCGCGGTCTTCCGTGTCCATGATGGCCTGTACCGGCGTGCCCAGCACCCGGGTGCCGTATTGCTCGAACACCCCGTTCTGGTAGAGGCTCACGCCGCAGTTGAGGGCGGTCTGTCCGCCGAAAGACAGCAGCACGCCGTCAGGACGTTCTTTGGCGATGACTTTCTCTACGAAGTAGGGAGTGACGGGCAGGAAATAAATCTTGTCGGCCACCCCTTCCGATGTCTGTACGGTGGCGATGTTCGGATTGATCAGGACAGTCTCGATGCCTTCTTCCTTCAGGGCCTTCAGTGCTTGCGATCCGGAGTAGTCGAATTCGCCCGCTTCACCAATCTTCAGGGCACCCGAACCTAACAGCAACACTTTCTTTATAGTATCTTTCATAATGCAAAGCCTTAAATAATTACAACATGTTCACAAACTCGTCAAACAGGAATTCGGTGTCCAGCGGTCCGCTGGCGGCTTCCGGGTGGAATTGGGCCGAGAACCACGGGTTGCGTTTGTGGCGGATGCCTTCGTTCGAGCCGTCGTTCATGTTGATGAACAGCGGTTCCCAATCCGTGCCCAGCGTGTTGTTGTCCACCGCATAGCCGTGGTTCTGGCTGGTGATGAAGCAGCGGTTCGTGCCCACCTGGCGCACTGGCTGGTTATGGCTGCGGTGGCCGTACTTCAGCTTGTAGATTTTGGCGCCTCCGGCCTTCGACAGCAGCTGGTTGCCCATGCAGATGCCGAAGATGGGCAGCTGCTCGTGCTGCATGGCCTGGCGTATGTTCTGCACGGCGGCATCGCAGGTGTCGGGGTCGCCCGGTCCGTTGGAGATGAACAGTCCGTCGAACTCCAGCTGGTTGAAGTCGTAGTCCCACGGCACGCGGATGACTTCCACCCCGCGTCGGAGGAGGCAGCGCAGGATGTTGGCCTTCACGCCGCAGTCCACCAGTACGACTTTCTTCCGTCCTTCGCCCTCGTTGTAGCGGATGACCTCCTTGCACGACACCTTGTCCACATAGTTCACGCCGGCGTAGGCGGCCTGAGGGATGTTGTCCGGTTCGTCGTCGAACATGATTTTGCCCATCATCACGCCATGTTCGCGGAGCACTTTGGTCAGTTCGCGCGTGTCGATGCCGGTGATGCCGGGCACCTGCTCGCGCTTCAGCCAGTCGGCCAGGCTTTCTGTGGCGTTCCAGTGGCAGTAGTTCTCGCTGTAGTCACTGACAATGATGGCTTCGGCATGTATCTTCTCGCTTTCCATGAAGGTGGGCAGTCCGTTGGGGGCGGTCGTGAACGGGGGCACGCCATAGTTGCCTACCAACGGATAGGTCAGCGTCATGAGCTGGCCGGCATACGAAGGGTCGGTCAGGCTCTCGGGATAACCGGTCATCGCCGTGTTGAAGACCACTTCGCCGGCCACGGGCTTTTCGTAACCGAACGACTTGCCGTGGAAGCGGCTCCCGTCGTCGAGGAGTAGTGTTACATTTCTCATTTTGTTCGTATTTGGTTTTTTATTATCGGGTCATAAACGGTATTCTTGTTCCACGTAGTCGATGAAGGCCTGGTTCAGCAGCCGTACGCCGCCCGGAGTAGGATAGTCGCCGCTGAAGTACCAGTCGCCTTCGTGGTGGGGGCACGCCTCGTGCAGTCCTTCCAGGGTCTGGTAGACAATCTCCACCTTGGCTTGCGTGCCGGCAGGCGTCAGCAGTTCCACCATCTTGGCGGCCACCTCTTCGTCGGTGAAGGGGGCGTAGATGTCTTTCACATAGTTCGCCATCTCTTCTTTGGGCAGGTGCTGTTGGGCCTTGGCCTTGCGGTAGGCTTCGCCGATGACATGCTGCAGGTTGCGTTCCTCCAGCAGGGCGATGGCCGCCTTGAAGGCGATGAACTGGTCCATGCTGGCCATGTCAATGCCATAGTAGTCGGGGTAGCGCACCTGGGGCGACGAGGACACGATGACGATTTTCTTGGGATGCAGGCGGTCGAGGATGCCGATGATGCTCTGCTTCAGCGTGGTGCCGCGCACAATGCTGTCGTCGATGATGACCAGGTTGTCCTGGTAGGGGATGAGGCTGCCGTAGGTGATGTCATAGACATGGGCGGCCAGGTCGTTGCGGGTGTTGCCTTCGGCAATGAAGGTGCGCAGCTTGATGTCCTTGATGGCGACTTTCTCGCTGCGGATGCGCTCTGACAGGATCTGCTCCAGCTCCAGGTGGCTGGGGCGGTGTCCCAACGCCTCGATGCGCTGCATCTTCAGCCCGTTCAGGTAATTGTCGAATCCTTCCAGCAGTCCGTAGAAGGCCACCTCGGCCGTGTTGGGGATGAACGAGAAGACCGTGTGGGCCACATCATAGTCAATGGCCTTCAGGATGGGGTCCACCAGCTTCTTGCCCAGCATCTTGCGTTCGCGGTAGATGTCCATGTCGCTGCCCCGGCTGAAGTAGATGCGCTCGAACGAGCAGGCCTGCTGCGGCTGTTGGGGCTCGTTGATTTGCGCCAGCCTCATCTCACCTTTCTTGTTCACCAGTACGGCCTGTCCCGGCAGCAGTTCATGGATGCTGTCGGCCGGCACGTTCAGGGCCGTCTGGATAACCGGACGCTCGGAGGCCAGCACCATGATTTCCTCGTCCATGTACCAGAATCCCGGACGGATGCCCCAAGGGTCGCGCACGGCAAAGCATTCGCCGCTGCCCGTCAGTCCGCAGATGACGTAGCCGCCGTCCCATTTCGGGCTGGAGGTCCGCAGCACGTTGGTCAGGTCAATGCGGTCCTCAATGGCGTGGGTGATGTCCATGCCTTCCAGCCCTTCCTCCTTGCAGGCGGTGTAGAGGCGTTCCACCTCGCGGTCCAGCCGGTGGCCTACCTGTTCCAGCATGATGTAGGTGTCGGCATATTTGCGCGGATGCTGTCCGGCGGCCGTGATGTCGGCGAATATCTCGTCCACGTTGGTCAGGTTGAAGTTGCCGCAGAGGGCGAGGTTCTTGGCCCGCCAGTTGTTCCGGCGCAGGAAGGGGTGGACATACGAGATGCCGCTCTTTCCGGTCGTGGAGTAGCGCAGATGGCCCATGTAGAGCTCTCCGGCAAACGGCAGGCATTGCTTGGCGTATTCGGCATCGTGCAGCTGTTCCTCCGTCAGGTCCTTGAAGTGGCTGTGCACGGTCCCGAAGATTTCGGTGATGGCCCCCGAGCCTAACGCACGTTCGCGGAACATGTATTCTTCGCCCGCATTGGCCTGCAGCTTCACGCAGGCCAGTCCGGCGCCCTCCTGTCCGCGGTTGTGCTGTTTCTCCATGAGCAGGTACAGCTTGTTCAGGCCGTACATCCAGGTCCCGTATTTCTGCTGATAATATTCCAGCGGCTGGAGCAATCGTATCATTGCCACTCCGCATTCATGTTTAAGTGGTTCCATATAGGTCTATTTGTATGTTATATTGAGTAGCCGGTAGAGGGGTCTGTGGAGGACCGCCTTGACGTGTCTATAAAAAAAAGCCCGGGTTTGCCGAAAAGCAATCCCGGGTGTTTCTATAAATAAGGTATGCGGTGAAAACAGACAATGGGTGAATAAGGGCTGGGCGGGCAGGAAGCAGGAATGACCCTGGTTCCCGAAAGGGAAATCCTGTTGTTGGCGACCGGTGCTCCCAGTCCCCATCGAGGAGAAACCTTGTGTCTGCAAGCAGCGACGGCCGGTCCCTGTTTTTCCGCTATGTGCTTCCCAACAATACATTCAGTTGTATTCTATCCTGATTCAAGGTGCAAAGATAGGAATATTTTGGCATACACCGGCATATCGCCCTGTAAATTATTGGACCATGGCACAAAAAAACGGAGGAAGACGGGTCCGCCCTGCCTTTCACTTCCGTTTGTAGCCGATGAGCCACTCGCTGCCCGGCAGGAAGGAGAGCAGCTTGCCGGTGACGGCGCAGGCGGCAAACGTGAGCAGGGCGATGCAGGGGATGGCCACATAGACCGGCACCAGCGGGTGGGCTGGGTCGCCGCCGACGAAGACCGGGGCGATGTTGCTCAAGAAGAAGAGGTGCATCAGGTACATCCCGAACGAGAGCTGTGACAGCTCCGTCACCCATCGGGGGGCTTGCGGCTTCCGGATACAGGTGAACAGCAGGAAGGCCCCGAAGGTGGCACAGAGCACATTGGGGGTGCAGAACTCCCACGACCACTCCAGCATCGGGGTCTCGATGAGTCGGCCGGGCACACCGGCCACCCAGAAGGAGGCACCGGTGAAGAGGACACCGGCGGTCAGGCAGAGCGTGCCGGTCTGTATGCGCCGCGCACGGCTCCAATGCAGGTGGAAGCGGATGTAGTGGGCCAGTACCAGGTAGCCCAGATAGCCCGAACAGTAGTACAGCATCCCGAAGTAGGGGTTCCAGAAACAGTTGCCCCACAGGTCGGCACTCACGAACCGCGTCAGCCAGGGCACGAAGGTCGAGAGGGCGAACAGGTAGAGGAACAGCCGCTCGTCTTTGGCGGGGGCTTTCTCTAACCAGGGCGACACGACCGGTATAATAAGGTAGAGCGAGATGAGCGGGTACATGAACCACAGGTGGCCGGCCATGGACGGGAAGTTGAAAGGCAGCAGCAGGAAGTCATGCAGTGACTGTTCCCACGTCATTTGTCCCCACAGCAGGGGCAGGAAGGTATAGAGCAGCAGGAAGCAGCAGGTAGGGGGCAGGATGCGCCGGAAGCGGTGCCGGTAGAAACCGCGCATACTGATGTCCGGCCGCATGGGCACCAGCAGGAAAGCGCTCACAATCATGAAGAGCGGTACACTGATGCGTCCCAGGCCGCCATCGTAGAAAGCCACCCAGAAACGGTTGGCCTCGTTGGCGAGCATGGACACGTTGCCGGCCAGCCCGGAGGCGTCTGCCGCATAGAAATTCTCACTGGCGTGTACCAGCATGACCAGGAAGCATGCCGTCACGCGGATGTAGTCGATAAAGACGATTCGTCGGTTGTCTGCCATCATATCAGAAACTGTTAAGGTCAAAAATCCATTTGTGAGGGTACAAAAATAACCAATCTTAGAGAGAAAGCCTTTGCTTTTCTATAAAAAAGTGCGTTTTCTTTTGGTATATTGAAAAAAAGCGGTATCTTTGCATCGCTTTCAAGGAAAGACAAGCCGAAATAACTCAGTTGGTAGAGTAACTCATTCGTAATGAGTAAGTCGCGGGTTCGAGTCCCGCTTTCGGCTCTAGCGAAATCTCAAAATATTGGTTCTCAATATTTTGAGATTTTTGTGTTTTAGAGGATTTGTTAAATATTTATATGTATTAAACAACAAATCATTATGGTAACATTGAATTTTAAAATCTTTACAGACATTTTGAACAGCTAACATTTTGAAGTAATAAAATTATTACCTATATTTGTATTGTAATCTACAAAGACAATTATATGCCAACAATTTTAATATTATTCGGTTTAAAGTTTAGAATCTATGTCCGTGACCATGAAGCCTATTCATGTCCATGTTATCAGTCAGGATGGTGAAGCAAAATTCAAAGTAGGAGAAGAAGTCACATTGATGGACAACAAAGGTATGAAGCTAAAAGATTTGAAACTTGCCGAAAGTATCATCGAAGAAAACAAGGAATTAGTCATCACTGAATGGATTAAAATTTACGGTAAATAATAATTCCCATAATAGAATAGGAGGTAGCTATGAAGGCAAAAAGAGTATGGTTTGAAGGAGAACGTATCTACATCGAAACAGACGATGGACGTACCTTGTGGCAATCTATCCTTTATTACCAGAGATTAAAGAATGCCACAGATGAGCAACGAAATGATTATGAACTTGGACATTTCGGTATTCATTGGGAAGAAATTGACGAAGACATTTCTTATGAAAGTTTCGAGTATGATATACCTGAGCCGGTTGGTATCTCTCGTATTTTCCTGACTCATCCTGAATTGAATGCCTCTGCTGTAGCTCGTAGATTGGGCATTCAGCAAAGTTTGTTGGCACAATATATTAGAGGTTTAAAGAAACCATCCGCTGAACGTGAGCAGAAAATACTTGAGACTATCAGAGAAATAGGATGTGAATTGAGTGCTGTTTAGGAACCAAACAAATAAGAAGAGCCATTACAGCCCTTCCCAATAAATACAGATAGCAGTTAGAGAGTGCAGTTGTATTGCAGAGTCCACTCTCATATTTTATGTACACTGGCAATGGCGGAGACGGTGGCCAGCGTCGTGGCCATTATCATGAACCATCGTCTTCTGTTTTTTGATTGGTTTCTGAAAAAGGGGGCCTGAGGAGGAAGCACCACTCCCCAGGCCCCCTGTTGCGCATGATTACTCAATGGCGGGCGCCTCGTGCTGGCCGCTGCCGTAGCGGTGGTACTCGAACGAGATGCTCTGCTCCTTGAGGTAATGCACCAGCTCGATGCGGCCGTTCTTCACCGGCACGTCGGTGGCGATGAACTTGTTGGTGGCCGCCGCACGCTCGTACATTGCCCGTGGGATGTCGGGTGAGCAGGTGCGGATACGCTCGTAGTCGGGCATCGAGGCCAGGAAGGCCTCTAAGCTCTCCTGCTTCAGGCGGGCACCCGTAGCGGCGAGGGCCGAAGAGCGGTCGTCGCTGGGGTCGAAGCTGATGGTGAGCGGTGTGCCGCATAGCTTGGCGGCAAGGGCAATCATCTGTGCCTGCTCGTTGGTGTCGCCCTTCTGCAGACGGAGCGCCATGCCGCCCTCGAGGGGCAGGTAGCGGAACACGTTCTGCTCGCCGGCGCACTTGTTCCAGTCTCTTGGGTGGCGGAACTCACTCTCCCATGCCTGGGCATAGCTCTGGCGGTAGTCGGTCTTCGATCCGGGCTTGTCGGTGATGACAGTGAACTGTGCGCAGTAGTTGGGGCCACCGGCCTTGATGCCCCCACCGAATGCCGACAGCTTCATGCCGCCGAACGGTTGGCGGTTGACGATGGCACCCGTGATGCCACGGTTCATGTACAGGTTGCCCGCCTCGATGCTGTTCTTCCACAAGTCGCGTTCCGCCTCGTCGAGGCTCTGGATACCGGAGGTCAGTCCGTAGTCGAGGCCGTTGACGAGGTCGATGGCTTCCTGCAGGGTGTCGAACGGACATACCGAGAGCATCGGTCCGAAGAGCTCGGTGCGGAACGAGTAGCTGTCGGGTTTCACGCCCAGCTTCACGGTCGGAGCCAGGATGTACTTCTTCTTGTCGAGGAACCTCGGTGCCACGAGCCACTTTTCACCCGGTTCGAGGGTGTTGAGCGCCTTGAGCAACTTCTCGTTCTCGTTGGTAATCATCGGGCCGACGATATTCCCGGCCTTCCATACACTGCCCACCTTCATGGATGTGGCGCAGTCCTTCAGCTTGATGCGGAATTCCTCACTCTCATAGACAGAACGCTCAACGAGCAGCAGTGAACAAGCGGAGCACTTCTGTCCGGCATTGCCGAAGG
>CAMAFR010000054.1 GCA_945833835.1 uncultured Bacteroides sp. | reverse complement strand
GGATCCTTCTTCATAATTTTATAAATTTAGTGCACTCTTATCATGGTATAATGTAGACTTTATATAATTTTGTTTTGTTTTTAAATTCATTGATATGTCTCAACCATTAGCTGAACGTATGCGCCCGAAAACGCTCGATGAGTATATCGGTCAAAAACATCTGGTGGGCTCAGGTGCTGTCTTGCGCAAGATGATTGATGCCGGACGTATTTCCTCGTTTATTTTATGGGGGCCTCCCGGTGTGGGGAAAACCACGCTGGCGCAGATTATTGCCAATCGTCTGGAAACGCCATTCTATACCTTGAGTGCGGTGACTTCGGGGGTGAAGGATGTGCGTGAGGTCATTGAGCGGGCCCGGAGCGGCCGTTTTTTTTCGCAACAGAGTCCCATCTTGTTCATTGACGAGATTCACCGTTTCAGCAAGTCGCAGCAAGATTCTCTGCTGGGCGCAGTAGAGACCGGGACGGTGACACTGATAGGGGCCACGACCGAGAACCCATCGTTCGAGGTGATTCGTCCGCTGCTGTCGCGCTGTCAGCTCTACGTGCTCAAATCATTGGAAAAAGACGATCTGCTGGAGTTGCTGCATCGGGCAATTGCTACCGATGCGGTGCTGAAGGAACGGCATATCGAGGTGAAGGAAACAGATGCTATCCTGCGCTATTCGGGAGGAGATGCGCGCAAGCTTTTGAATATTCTGGAATTGGTGGTAGAGTCTGAGAATGGGCCGGAAGTGCTGATTACTGATGAGCGGGTGACCGACCGCTTGCAACAGAATCCGCTGGCCTACGACAAGGAGGGAGAAATGCACTACGACATTATTTCCGCTTTCATCAAGTCCATTCGGGGTAGTGACCCCGACGGAGCTTTGTATTGGCTGGCCCGGATGGTGGAGGGCGGTGAAGATCCTGCTTTTATTGCCCGGCGGCTGGTGATTTCGGCATCGGAAGACATCGGGCTGGCCAATCCCAACGCCTTGTTGTTGGCCAATGCGGCCTTTGATGCCGTGATGAAGATAGGGTGGCCGGAGGGACGGATTCCGTTGGCGGAGGCTACGGTCTATCTGGCAACGAGCCCTAAAAGTAATTCGGCCTACCAGGGAATCAATGCGGCGCTTGACTTGGTGAAACAGACCGGTAATCTGCCGGTACCTTTGCATTTGCGCAATGCGCCTACCCAATTGATGAAGCAGTTGGGCTACGGAAAGGATTACAAGTACGCACACAACTACCCGGGTAACTTCGTGCGGCAGCAGTTCCTGCCCGAAGAGGTGAGCTCCTGCCGCCTATGGCATGCGCAGGACAATCCGGCCGAGGCGAAACTGCACGACCGTGTGTTGCAGCTATGGGGCGAACGGTTCAAGCAATAATCAAGTGGAACAATAAACAATAAATGATTAAGAAAATGACAAAATTAGTAGTATTGGATGCCTATGCCTTGACGCAGGGCGACAACCGGCCTTTGGAGACGTTACTCGGCCGGTATGGGACTCCTTATATATATGACAGGACGGCACCTGAAGAAGTGCTGGCGAGGGCGAAGGAAGCCGATTTCCTGTTTACGAACAAGACGGTGATTGATGCGGCAACCATAGAAGCGGCAGACCATTTGAAGATGATTGGTGTGCTGGCTACGGGATATAATGTGGTGGATATCGGAGCTGCACGTGCGAAAGGGATTCCCGTCACCAATATCCCGGCCTACAGCACAGAGTCGGTGGGACAGCTGGTGTTTGCCCATCTGCTGAACATCATGGCCCGGACGGACCAGTATGCCCATGAGGTACGTGAGGGCCAATGGAGTGCGCAGCCCGACTTCAGCTATCGCCAGGGACCGATAGTCGAACTCTACGGCAAGACCTTGGGATTGGTCGGATGCGGCCACATCGGCCAGGCGGTCGCCCGTATTGCCTTGGCGTTTGGTATGAAGGTGAAAGTGGTCACCCGCAAGGCTCCGGAAGAATTGCCCCAGGGAGTGGAGCGGGCTTCTCTGGAGGAAGTCTTTTCGGACAGTGATGCTGTCAGTCTGCATTGTCCGCTGACGACGGACAATGTGCGGATGGTCGATACCCGTCTGCTGGGTCTGATGAAGCGTAGTGCTGTCTTTATCAACACGGCAAGAGGCGGACTGGTGGACGAGGCTGCCCTGGCCGATGCCTTGGCGGGCGGCAGGATTCGTGCGGCAGGACTCGATGTGCTGGCCGTCGAGCCGCCTGCCGCCGACTGTCCGTTGCTCCGTTTGGAGAATTGTTTCATCACGCCCCATATCGCTTGGGCCACAGAGGAGGCCATCGGACGGCTGATGCAGATTCTGGATGACAATATCCGTTCGGTAATCAAAAATACACCTATAAATAATGTAGCTAAATGAATAAGGAAGAAAGAGTGGCACTGGCTGTATCTCTGTTCAAAGAGGGATACAACTGTTCGCAGTCGGTGGTGGCTGCGTATGCGGATATGTATGGTTTCAGTCGTGAGCAGGCATTGCGTATGTCCGCTTCGTTTGGTGGTGGCATTGGCCGGATGCGAGAGACTTGCGGCGCAGCCTGTGGCATGTTCTTGTTGGCAGGACTGCAGACGGGAGCGACAGACGGTGCCGACCGCGAAGGAAAGGCGGCCAACTATGCCTTGGTGCAACAGTTGGCGGCACGTTTTAAGGAAGAAAACGGTGCCTTGCGGTGTGCCGATTTGTTGGGACTCGCCAAGACAGAGCCGGTGGTGTCTACTCCAGAGGCGCGTACCGGACAGTATTACGCCAAACGCCCTTGTGTGAAAATGGTGGAAACGGCTGCCCGCATTTGGGGAGATTGGTTGGAAAAAGAAGGAAAATTATAGTACAAAAGCTCCTTTAGTTCTTAAAAAATGTAATAAACCATGCCTGTTTGTCGATAGTTTACTCTTTTTTATTTATTTTTGCAAATGAGATAAGAGATTGTAATTTATAAGGTAAAAAGAGAGTAACTATGATGCAAGAAAAAGCAGGGGTGGTTGCAGGTAAGATCTGGAACGCACTCAACGGAAACGAAGGAAAGACGCAGAAACAGCTCAAGAAAGCCACGAAGCTAATAGACAAGGACCTGTTTTTGGGACTGGGATGGCTGTTGCGTGAAGAAAAGGTGTCCGTCAGCGAAGTGGCGGGAGAATTGTTTTTTCGGCTGAAGTAAGCGCGTTTTCCAGTCAGTACGCACCGGTGGAGACATTGGATATCAATCGTTCAGAAGAATGAAAAGCGAGGGGGAAAAGCTTTCGGGCCGGCTCTTGCTCTTCATTCTTCCTTAGTTTTAGGACTTCCGGATGACTGGCCCGGAAGTGTGTCCGAAAAAATAATGGTTATGAATTTTGTGGAATAATAAATTATTTTTATGCATACAAGAGCAGAACAACTGGAGTCATTCGGCCGTCTGTTGGATGTGTTGGATGAATTGCGCGTGAAATGTCCGTGGGACCGTAAACAGACCAATGAGAGCCTGCGTCCCAATACTATTGAGGAAGTGTATGAACTTTGTGATGCCTTGATACGGGAGGACCGGAAGGAAATCTGCAAGGAGCTGGGCGATGTGCTGCTCCATGTGATTTTCTATGCCAAGATAGGCAGCGAGACCGGTTCTTTCGATATCAAGGATGTGTGCGACCGTCTGTGTGACAAGCTGATTTTCCGTCATCCGCATGTGTTTGGCGCAGTGAAGGCCGATACGGCCGAAAAGGTGTCGGAGAACTGGGAGCAGATCAAGCTGAAGGAGAAAGACGGCAACAAGACCGTATTGAGCGGTGTGCCTTCGGCCTTGCCGTCGCTGATCAAGGCCTACCGTATTCAGGACAAGGCCCGCAATGTGGGTTTCGACTGGGAAGAGCGCGAACAAGTGTGGGACAAGGTGAAAGAGGAGGTAAGCGAGTTTGAGTCGGAGGTGGCTCACCTGGACAAAGACAAGGCCGAGGCAGAGTTCGGCGATGTGTTGTTCAGTCTGGTCAATGCGGCCCGTTTGTACAAAATCAATCCGGACAATGCCTTAGAACGTACGAACCAGAAATTCATCCGCCGTTTCAACTATCTCGAAGCCCATACCTTGAAGGTGGGCAAACAACTGACGGACATGAGCCTGGCCGAGATGGATGCCATCTGGGAAGAGGCAAAGCGTCAGGGGTTGTAAGAAGGCTTCGGTCTATCGGTTATAACGGTCTACGAACGCTTTTACCCGGCGGGTATATTCTTCCGGGTAGCGCTGGTAGGACGCGGCATGGTCGGCTCCGGGAACGATCCAGCGTTCCTTTGGGGCCGGTTTTGCTTCATACAACGGACCGACCATCCATGTGGGGACATAGTCGTCCCGGTCGCCATGGATGAACAACATCGGACGGGTGCATTTCTCCACCTGCCGCAGGGAGGAAGCCTCCTTGAAATTCCAGCCGAAACGAACTTCGCATAGCTGGCTGGCGGTGTAGAGCAGTGGGAAGGCCGGCAGTCCGAACTGTTCTTTCAGTTCTTTCTTGAACTGATCCCATACGCTGGTGTAGCCGCAGTCTTCCACATAGCATTTCACGAAACCAGGCACCGTCTCTTCGCCCGAAACCATCATGGTGGTGGCGGCTCCCATGGAGATGCCGTGGACGACTGCCGTGAGCGAATCGCCGAACAGGGCAGGGGCCGTGGCTATCCATTGCAGGACATCCTTGCGGTCCAGCCATCCCATCTGTATGGCGTCTCCTCCCGTCAGTCCGGTATAGCGGAGGTCGGGCAGCAGGATGTTGTACCCCAGATGGTGGTGGTACAGGTAGCCGATATGAAACATACGGATAGCGTTGTCTGTGTAGCCATGAACGATGATGGCGGTCTGGCGGGCGGGGCGCACGGAGCGGATGTAGAAGGCGTGCATACGGACTCCGTCGGGGGCGGTGATGAACGTGTCCCTGAGTCCGTTGTGCTTCTCAAGGCTGTCAGTCCAGCCCATCAGGGTCGGATAGGTCTCGCGCATGTAGCGCCAGGAACCGTTCATGTCCTTTCCCCGGTTGTCGGGGCGCAGCGAGTAGTCGAGCATATAGTCGCTGGCTCCCCACAGTGCCGTCGCAAGGATCAGCACTGCAAGGATACAGCCGTATGTCAGTTTCTTCTTCATGGCAAGCCGGAGAATGCTTGTGGGTGGATGGTTGGCGGTGTGTAGGAGTGGATTAACGGCTCCAGATGTCCCATGAGCCGAAAGCCTGCAGCAGCAGCATTTCCAGTCCGTTCTTTACGGTGGCTCCCTGTTCGGAGCCTTTCTTCATGAACAGCGTTGTGTTGGGGTTGTAGAGCAGGTCATAGAGCAGGTGCTGCGGGGTGAGGCACTCGTAAGGGATGTCGGGGCAGATGTCTGCCAGGGGATACATTCCGACGGGTGTGCAGTTGACGATGACCTTGTATTCTTCCATCAGTTGTGGGGTCAGGTCGGCATAGGTGATGGTGGAGTCGTTCTGCCGGCTTCTGGAGACGAACCGTGTCTCCAGCCCCAGTTGGTGCAGGCCGTAGTTCACCGCCTTCGAGGCACCGCCCGTGCCCAGAATCAGTGCCTTTTGGTGGTGGCGTTCCAGCAGCGGTTCGATGGATTGGGTGAAGCCCAGCACATCGGAGTTGTAGCCTTTGAGCTTCAGTTTCCCTTTGTTGCGGATGAATTTGATGACGTTGACCGCTCCGATGCTGGCGGCATCCTTGTCTACCTCGTCCAGGTAGGAGATGACCTTTTCTTTGTAGGGGATAGTGACGTTCAGTCCCGCCAGTTGCGGATGTGAGGTCACTATTTTGGGAAAGTCTTCGATGGAAGGGATTTCGAAGTTGACGTATTCAGCGTCAATGCCTTCCGAATGGAACTTCTCGTTGAAATAGTTTTTCGAGAAAGAATGGCCGAGCGGGTAGCCGATTAAGCCGTATTGTTTCATAGTGATAGCAGACTGTTATTTTGTTGCGAAATAAAGCGTACAGATTCCCAGGGTCAGCCGCTTGAACGACACTTGGCCGAAGCCGGCCTTTTCGAGGATGCCCTTCATGATTTCGCCTTGCGGGAACGCCTTGATGGACTGTGGCAGGTAGACGTAGGCATTGCGGTCTTTTGACAGCAGCTTGCCCAAGGTGGGGATGACTGCCTTCGAATAGATGCCGTACAGTTGTTTCATCGGGAAGGTTTCTGGTTCCGAGAGTTCGAGGATGACCAGATGTCCGCCGGGCATGAGCACCCGGTGCATTTCCTTCAGGCCGGCATCGAGATCCTCGAAGTTGCGTATGCCAAAGGCTACCGTGATGGCGTCGAAGCGGTTGTCGGGGAAGGACAGGCAGGTGCAGTCTTCCTTGGCGAAAGTGATGGCACCTGCCAGTCCTGCCTGTTTTGCCTTTTCCCGTGCCACGTTCATCATGCCTTCCGAGATGTCAGTGCCGGTCAGTTCGGTTGGCTGCAGGGTGTGGTAGGCCTGCAGGGCGAAGTCGCCGGTGCCGGTAGCCACGTCCAGCAGGTGTTGCGGCCGGTAGGGTTTGAGCAGGCTGATGGCTTTGCGTCGCCAGCTTCGGTCTATGCCCCACGACAGGGTGTGGTTGAGTTGGTCGTAGGCCGGTGCGATGTTGTCGAACATTTTCTCCACCTGTGCCGCTTTGCCTTCTTTCTGGTTATAAGGCTTGATGTTTTCTTGTGGATATCGGGTCATGGCAAGGGTCCGGTTATTCAGCCAAAAAAGCCGTTACGTTTTCTTCGATGCGGGCCGAGAGGTTGTCAGTGGCTGCCTTGACGAAGGTTTCGCCGGTGATGTGCTCGTACAGCTCGATGTAGCGGTCGCTGATGGAGCCCACTATTTCGGGAGTCATGGCGGGCACTTGCTGTCCTTCTTTTCCTTGGAAACCGTTGGCCATCAGCCATTCGCGCACGAATTCCTTCGAGAGCTGCCGCTGCGGCAGGGTCTTTTCAAAATGTTCCTGGTAGGTGTCGAGGTAGAAGTACCGGCTGGAGTCGGGCGTATGGATTTCGTCCATCAGGTAGATTTGTTCGTTGTGTTTGCCGAACTCGTATTTCGTGTCCACCAGAATCAGTCCGCGTTCGGCAGCCATCTGGGTGCCGCGTTCAAACAAGGCCAGGGTATATTTCTCCAGAGTGGCATATTCCTCGGGGGTGGCCAGTCCGCGTTCCAGGATTTCTTCTTTCGAGATGTCCTCATCGTGCAGGCCCATTTCGGCCTTGGTGGTCGGGGTGATGATGGGGGTGGGGAACTTCTCGTTCTCGCGCATGCCCTCCGGCAGGCGTACACCGCAGATTTCACGTATACCGCTTTTGTAGGCGCGCCATGCGCTGCCGCAAAGATAGCCGCGTACAATCATTTCTATCGGGAAACCTTCGCACATCACGCCTACGGTCACCATCGGGTCGGGGGTGGCCAGTTTCCAGTTGGGGCAGATGTCTTGTGTGGCATCGAGGAACTTGGCCGCAATCTGGTTCAGCATCTGTCCTTTGTAGGGGATGCCTTCGGGCAACACCACGTCGAATGCAGAGATACGGTCGGTGGCCACCATGACCAGTTTTTCATCATTGATGTTGTACACATCGCGCACTTTGCCATGATACACACTTTTCTGGTTCGGAAAGTGATAGTCTGTTTTTGTTAATGCTTTGCTCATTTTTGTATAATGTTGTTTTTGCTTGAATGTCCAAAGGTACGTAAAAACTTCAACATTCGGGGTGTCCGGCCGCCATATTTTTCACCCGTTCCTCTTTTACCCGTTTCTTTTCCGCTTTCACGTCTTCTTCGTAGCGTTCGTAGGCTTCCACGATGCGTGTCACCAGTTTGTGGCGGACAATGTCTTTCCGGTTCAGCTCCACGAATCCGATGCCGTTCACGTCCTTCAGGATGCGCAAGGCCTGCACCAGTCCCGAGGTCTGCGAGGGGGGTAGGTCTATCTGGGTCATGTCGCCGGTCACTATCATCTTCGTGTTCATGCCCATGCGGGTAAGGAACATCTTGATTTGCTGGGCGGTGGTGTTCTGTGCCTCGTCCAGTATCACGACGGCATCGTTCAGCGTGCGTCCGCGCATGAAGGCCAGCGGGGCTATCTGTATGATGTTCAGCTCCATGTATTCCTTCAGCTTGGCGGCGGGAATCATGTCCTGGAGCGCATCGTAAAGGGGTTGCAGATAAGGGTCGATTTTGTCCTTCATATCGCCGGGCAGGAAGCCCAGTTTCTCGCCGGCTTCTACGGCCGGACGGCTCAGGATGATTTTCTTGATTTCCTTGTTTTTCAGGGCGCGCACGGCCAGGGCAATGGCGGTGTAGGTCTTTCCGGATCCGGCAGGTCCGATGGCGAAGGTCAGATCATTCCGTTCGAATTCCTTCACCAGCTTCAGCTGGTTCTCACTGCGGGGCACAATGGGTTTTCCGTTGACGCTGAACACGATGGCATCATGCGCGCGCTCCATGTCAGGCGTGTTGCCTTTTACGATGTCGAGAAGGGTCTCTTCGTTGAGCGCATTGAACTTTGCGCAGTGCCGTTCGAGCGCGAGCACCACTTCCTCGAAGGCGCACATTTCCTCCTCGTCACCCATCACCCGGATGACATCTCCCCGGGCCACGATGCGCAGCTTTGGGTAGAGGGATTTCAGCATCAGCAGGTTGGCGTTGTTCACACCGTAAAATATGACCGGGTCGGTATCTTCTAATACAATATGTTTTTCTATCATGTTGCAAATTTAATCATTCCTTTTGATTGTAGGTGTGAATTTTCTCCCTTTTTCTACCGAAATCCATCGGTATGTGGGCGAGTTTCCGTATCTTTGCCCCGCAAGCATTCAAGTTAGTGTAGAAGAATATGAAGAAAATGACCCGTTATATTTGTCTGGTGGCGGCCTTGGTGTGCCTGCTGTCCTGCAAGGAGAAAGACATGTCTATGAAGATGAACAACCCCCACAATATCAGAGGGGTAGTGAGCTATAAACGCAGTTTCGGCGATTTGAATGACGTACAGCTGGCGGTGGCGAAGAAGATTGGTATCCGGCCCATTGCCACGCGCGAGGAGGCCGAGGCCGAGAAAGGTAGGCTGGTGGAGCTTGCGCCTTGCGTGCATTACGGCATGGACTCGCTCACTCACTCCATCCCCTTCCTGATACCGAGGGCGGCGGCATTGTTGGATACCTTGGGAGTGAATTTCCTGGATTCGCTCGCGGCGAAGGGGCTGAACCCGAACCGGATTATCGTCACCTCGGTCTTGCGTACGCGGCAGGACGTGCAGCGTCTGCGCCGTCGCAACGGAAATGCTTCGCTCAATTCGTGCCATTTCTACGGCACGACGTTCGACGTCAGCTGGAAACGCTTCGAGAAGGTGGAGGATCCTGACGGACGCCCTATGCAGGATGTCAGTGCCGACACCCTCAAGCTGGTGCTCTCTGAGGTACTGCGAGACCTGAAGAAAGCCGAGAAATGCTACGTGAAGTATGAATTGAAACAAGGATGTTTCCATATCACTGCCCGTTGAGCCTATGCACCGCTATTTCATTTATCTGGCCTATGACGGCACCCGTTATCATGGCTGGCAGATACAGCCGAACGGATGCAGTGTGCAGCAGACGCTGATGGAGGCGTTGGCCACCTTCCTGCGCCGCCCGGTGGAGGTGGTGGGTGCCGGTCGTACAGATGCCGGGGTACATGCCCGCCTCATGGTGGCGCATTTCGATTCGTCCGAGTCGCTCGACGCAGCCGCCGTGACTGACAAGCTGAACCGGCTGCTGCCGCCTGACATCGCCGTCTACCGGGTGTGCGAGGTGAGGGACGGGGCCCATGCCCGGTTCAGCGCCACCTCGCGTACCTATAAATATTATGTCACTACCCGCAAGGACCCCTTCACCCGGCAGTATGCCTGGCGTCTGTTCCATCCGCTGGACTTCGCACGGATGAACGAGGCGGCGGCTACTTTGTTCGATTATGTTGATTTTACCAGCTTCAGCAAAGTGCACACGGATGTCAAGACCAACAACTGTCGCATCATGGAGGCCCGCTGGGAGCAGACGGCCGACGACGAATGGGTGTTCACGATACGTGCCGACCGCTTTTTGCGCAACATGGTGCGGGCCGTCGTGGGAACGCTGGTCGAGGTGGGGCGTGGCAAGCTCAGTGTCGAAGGCTTCCGTCGGGTCATTGAGCAGAAGGACCGCTGCTGTGCAGGCAGTTCAGTGCCCGGGCACGCATTGTTCCTGGTAGATATCACCTATCCCGCAGATTTGTTCTACGACTGATGCCGGCGGCGGTGTTGCTCGGCTGTCGTTTTTCCCGTCCGTGCTTTCCTCTGCTCACTTCCGCATATACTCCTGTTTGTTGCGGCGCAGGTAGTGCCAGTACGTCTGCAGGCTCCAGTAGGGGCGGAGGAGGTCCAGCAGGGGCGAGAGCAGACACAGGCGTTCGCCCACATCGTGTGCGGTGCGTTGCAGCACGGTGGTCTCCACCGCCAGGCGGACGCACCAGAGCAAGCCTGCCGCTCCCGCTGCCGGCCATGCGCCGGTGGGCAGGCTGGTCGCAAAGACGGCGGTGGTCGTCAGGTGGAAAAGAACAGCCGTCCAGGTATCTGCGGCGTTCAGCCATCGGCCTCCGCCGCTGCAATAGCGGCCGCTGAGCCTCCGCTGCACCTGCTCCTTCCTCCACAGCCGTTTGTCCGAGGGCACTGGTTGCCGAACGATGCTGTCGGGACCTGTGGCCACCTGCGTGTTGCCGCGGTGGGCCACTTCGTTGATGAACAGGTCGTCTTCTCCCCGTTGCAGTTGCAGATGGTCGGCGAAGCCCTTGTGGCGTTCGTACAGGCCCTTGCGGTAGGCCAGGTTGCGTCCGATGCCCATATAGGGCCTTCCTGCCAGTGCCATGCCCAGGTAGCGCATCGATCCGAACAGGTTCTGGGCTTTCACCTTGCAGGCGTTCCATCCTTGTCCGCCTTCAAATCCGCTGTATCCCAGCACGACGTCGGTCTCTGCTGTGAAATGGCGGGCCAGGCTGCGCAGCCAGTGGGGGCTGACGGGGTGGCAGTGCGGGTCTGTGAACACCAGCCACTCGTGGCGGCTGGCGCGGATGCCCATGGCGATGCCCAGTTTCTGCAGGCTGATGTAGCGGGTGCTTTGGGGGATGAAGGTATGGTACAAGTGGGGGTAGGTGGCCGAGAGCCGTTGCAAGGTCTCCTCGTCTGTGCCACTGAAGTGGGCGTTGATGACGATGACCTCGAACGAGGGGTAGTCCTGTTGCAGGATGAGGGGCAGGTTCTCCTCCAGGGCCTTTCCGGTATCCTTGGTCACCAGGATGACCGACAGCGGCGGGAGAGCCCCATCATTCTCGGGGGCGTCGGGTTCGGGCCGGCGGTGGCCGAACGCACGGTGCAGCCGGTTGTGTACAAGTAGGATGAACAGCAGTTGGATGACGAACAGAGTGCCGCAGGCGGCAACCGTCAGCCGGGTCAGTGAAGTAAAGTCAAGTTCGAACATAAGTAGGGGGGGGAATCGGTCGGCTAAAAAGAACTGCATCCGGCAGCGGAGGTTGTGATCCACTCGTTCCTGATGCAGTTCTTTGCAGATGGGTGTATGGGTCTGTATCAAATCAGTTCGTCGGAGGTATAGCCTTGGGGCAGCTCGCGGCAGTTGTAGCCCGATGCCATGATTTCGCCATAGGCTCCGGCCGAGCGGAGAGCGAGATAGTCGCCGCGTCGAGTGCGGTTGAGGTCGATGGCTTTGCCGAACACGTCGGATGACTCGCAGATGGGGCCCACCACGTCATACGCCTCTGTTGGTTCGTCCGACGAGAGGTTCTCTATCTTGTGGTAGGCTTGGTACAGGGCCGGACGAATCAGGTCGGTCATACCCGCGTCGACGATGGCGAACTGCTTGTTGGTGCCTTGCTTGACGTAGGTTACCTTCGTGATGAGGCTGCCGCACTGTGCCACTACCGCGCGTCCCAGCTCGAAATGCAGGGTCTGCTGCGGGCGCAGCCGCAGGTGTTTGTGGTAGGTGGCGAAGTAGCCGGCGAAGTCGGGCACCGACTGTCGGTTCGGGTGGGCGTAGTCGATGCCCAGTCCGCCGCCCACGTTGATGTGCTCCACGATGATTTGGCGGGCGTAGAGCTGTTCCTGCAGCTGGTTGATGCGGTTGCACAAGGCAATGAAGTCGCCCATGTCCAGAATCTGCGACCCGATGTGGAAGTGCAGTCCTACAAATTTCACGTGGTTCATGCCCAGGGCGATGTCAATCACCTTGTCCATGTCCTTCATGCTGATGCCGAACTTGTTCTCGGCCAGTCCCGTCGTGATGTTGGCGTGCGTATGGGCGCCCACGTCAGGGTTGATACGGAAGGCCACGCGGGCAATCTTGCCTTTGGCGGCGGCCAGCTCGTTGATGATTTCCAGTTCGGGAATCGACTCCACGTTGAAGCAGAAGATGTCGTAGTCCAGTCCCAGATTGATTTCCCAGTCGGTTTTGCCCACACCGGCGTACACGATTTTGCTGGGCGGGAATCCCGCCTTGATGGCAGCCTTGATTTCGCCGCCGCTCACGCAGTCGGCTCCCAGTCCGCTTTCGCGGATGATGCCCAGCACTTTGGGGTTGGCGTTGGCTTTCACGGCATAGTGCACACAGTATTTGTTGTATTTGCCTGCCTCCTCCTTGATGGTGGCCAAGGTTTCTCGCAGCAGGTTTGCATCGTAGTAATAAAAAGGAGTCTGTAATCCTCCAAATTTACGGATGGGGAAGTTTCCTTTCATAAAAATTTATTTGTTGTTGAAAAGTGTGTCGCTCAAAGACTGCAACGCCGCCTTCTTGTCGGCCTTCCGGATGAGGAAGGAGATGTTGTAGTTGCTGCCGCCAAACGAGATCATGCGTACCGGGATGTTGCGCATGGCATCGAGTGCCTTGGCCTCGAAGCCCACGTTCTCCCATTTCAGGTCGCCCACGACGCAGATGATGCACATGTCGTGGTCTACCGTGACGGTGCCGTATTTCTTCAGATCGTCGACGATTTCGTTCAGGTGCTTGGTGTTGTCGATGGACATGGACACGCCCACTTCCGAGGTGCACACCATGTCGATGGCCGTCTGATAGCTCTCGAAAATTTCAAACACCTTGCGCAGGAATCCGTGTGCCAGCAGCATACGGCTCGACTTGATTTTGATGGCCGTAATGTTGTCTTTGGCCGCCACGGCCTTTATTTTCCCCTGCTCGGTGTTGTTGCTGATCAGGGTGCCGGGGGCAGAAGGTTCCATGGTGTTCAGCAGCCGCACGGGGATGTTGGCATATTTGGCAGGTTGCACGCAGGTGGGGTGCAGGATTTTGGCGCCGAAGTAGGCCAGTTCGGCCGCCTCTTCGAACCGGAGGTGGCGCACGGGCGAGGTCTTGTCCACCACGCGGGGGTCATTGTCGTGCATGCCGTCTATGTCCGTCCAGATTTGTATTTCGGAGGCGTGTACCGCCGCTCCTATGAGCGAGGCCGTGTAGTCGCTGCCGCCGCGCTGCAGGTTGTCAATCTCGCCGTAGGCGTTGCGGCAGATGAAGCCCTGGGTGATGTAGATGTCGGCATCGGGGTTGGCCTCCAGTTGTATGTGCAGTTTCTCGCCGATGTAGGTCAGGTCGGGCTCGCTGTTCTTGTCGGTCCGCATGAATTCGAGTGCCGGGATGAGCAGCGCCTTCACGCCCTGTTCCTGCAGGTAGTTGGTCACCATGTTGGTGGAGATGATTTCCCCTTGGGCCAGGATCACCTTCTCCTCGAACAGGGTGAAGATGTCTTTGGTGTAGGAGCGGATATAGTCGAATACGGACTTGACGAATTCCAGCGTCTTCTGTTTGTATTCTTCGGTAGAGTAGAGCTCGTCAATGTGTTGTCTGTACTTGCTTTCGAGCGTGTTGATGATTTCGTTGGCCCCTTCGGGATTCTTCTTGTACAGGTAGTCCGAAATTTCAACCAGTGTATTGGTGGTGCCTGACATGGCAGACAATACGACGATTTTCCGTTCGCCGTCGGTGATTAATTTGGCTACATCTTTCATCCGCTGTGCAGAGCCGACGGATGTTCCTCCAAACTTTAAAACCTTCATTTTAGATTTCTGATATTAAATTGTTCTTTAAAAAATTCAAGTACCTTTACTGTTTTCTGTTGGTGGCGCAAAGTTACAAGAAAAAGCTGACATAATAAGTAAGAAAACCGATTATTCGTTTCTTCTTGTCGATTTTTTCCGTGCCTATACTTCCACCAGGTGATGTGCCTCGCAGCGGTACACCTTGCCGGGATATTCGCTGAGCAGGTTCAGGTTGTGGGTCGTGATGATGACGGCCGTTCCCTGTGCGCAGATTTCCTTGAGCAGTTCCACGATGTTCCGGCCGGTTTCTACGTCGAGGTTGCCGGTGGGTTCATCGGCCAGGATGATTTCGGGCTGGTTCAGGATGGCGCGGGCTATCACGATGCGTTGCTGCTCGCCCCCCGATAGCTCGTTGGGCAGCTTGTAGCCCTTGCTTTCCATCCCCACCATCTGCAGCACCTCACTGATGCGCCGGTCTATTTCTGCCTTGTTCTTCCAGCCGGTGGCCCGCAGCACGAACGCCAGGTTGGCATACACGGTGCGGTCGGTCAGCAGCTGGAAGTCCTGGAACACGATGCCCAGCTTCCGGCGCAGTTGGGCGACGTGTTTGCGCTTCATGCCGCGCAGGTCGAATCCCAGTACCGAGGCCTCGCCGGCGGCGATGTCCAGCTCGCCGTAGATGGTCTTCAAAAAGGTCGATTTCCCTGCGCCTACTTTTCCGATGAGGTAGACGAACTCTCCCTTGCGCAGCTCGAAGTCCACGTTGTTCAGCACGCCGAGTGCCTGTTGGTAGATGTCTACCCCCTTGTATGTGATGAGTGGTGGTTGTTCCATGTCCGTATCTTGTCGTTAGGTGAGGAGGGGGTCAGTGTTTCTTCCAGGTGGCGCTGTGGCGTTCCTTCAGTTCGCGTGCCAGGTCCTCGATGCGGTAGCCTTTCGAGGTGAGCAGCACAATGAGGTGGTACAGCAGGTCGGCGCCTTCATAAATCAGGCGTTCGTCGGTGCCGTTACAGGCTTCGATGACCGTTTCCACCGCCTCTTCGCCCACCTTCTGCGCCATTTTGTTCACGCCCGAGCGGAACAGGCTGGTGGTGTACGACTGTTCGGGCATTTCGGCGTGGCGGCGGTCGATGAAATCCTGCAGCTCCTTGAGGAACATCACGTCCTCGGCGCGGTTGCTCTCCCCCCAACAAGTGTCGGCACCGGTGTGGCACACGGGGCCGTCGGGGTGTACTTTAATCAATAAGGTGTCGTTGTCGCAGTCGGCGGCTACCGACACCACGTGTAGAAAGTTGCCGCTGGTCTCGCCCTTCGTCCAGAGGCAGTGGCGGGTGCGGCTGTAGAAGGTCACCCGGCCGGTCGTCATCGTCTGGTCATACGCCTCTTGGTTCATGAATCCCAGCATCAGCACTTTCTGGGTGTCTGCGTCCTGAATGATGGCAGGCACCATTCCGTTCATCTTTTCAAAATCGAGTTCCATTGTCTTTATTGTTTTTTATTGTTTTTCTTGTGTGAGGTTCGCCCGTTGTGGAGCAGGCGGCCTGCCGTCGGTCAGAGGCATCTCACGTTGATGCCCTCCTCCTTGAGGTAGGCCTTCAGTTCGGGGATGGGTATTTCGCCGAAGTGGAAGACGCTGGCGGCCAGTGCCGCGTCGGCTTTTCCTTTCAGGAAGGCATCCTTGAAGTGCTCTTTGGTGCCGGCCCCTCCCGATGCGATGACCGGTATGCTGAGCTGTGCGCTGAGGGTGGCGAGTGCTTCGTTGGCATATCCCGTCTTCACGCCGTCGTGGTCCATGCTGGTGAAGAGGATTTCTCCCGCGCCGCGGTCGTTCACCTCGCGGGCCCATTCATAGAGGCGGCGTCCGGTGGGCACGCGCCCGCCGTTCAGGTAGCATTCCCAGCCGTCGGGGGTCTGCCGTGCGTCGATGGCCACCACGCACACCTGCGAGCCGAAGTGGCGGGCTATCTCGTCCACCAGCTCCGGACGCTTGATGGCGGCCGAGTTGATGGACACCTTGTCCGCGCCCGCGCTGAGCAGGCGGTCCACATCGCCCAGCTCATGGATGCCCCCGCCCACGGTGAAGGGGATGTTGATGTGGGCGGCGATGCGCTTCACCAGGTCGGTGAAGGTCTTCCGTCCTTCGTGGCTGGCGGTGATGTCCAAATACACCAGCTCGTCGGCCCCTTGCAGGCTGTAGGCCTTTCCCAGCTCCACAGGGTCGCCGGCCTGGCGCAGGTTTATAAAATTGGTTCCTTTCACGGTCTGTCCGTCCTTGATGTCTAAGCAAGGTATGATTCGTTTTGCCAACATGGTGGTAACTGTTTTTGTTATAGGGTTTCTGGTTGGGGCGGGTGTCAAATCAGGCGTTGCAGGTCCTCCAGCCGGATGCGTCCTTCGTAGAGGGCCTTCCCGAACACCACGGCCGGGATACCGGCCTCGTCCAGGCGCAGCAGGTCGTCCAGGCAGCCCACTCCGCCGCTGGCGATGAGGTGCAGGTCGGGATACCGTTGCATGATGTCGGCATACAGGCCGGTGGCCGGCCCTTGCAGCATTCCGTCGCGGCCGATGTCCGTACACAGCACCTGGCGTACCCCCTTGCGGTAGTGGCCTTCGAGGAAGTCCATCAGCTCCAGCTGCGAGTCCTCTTTCCAGCCGTTGACGGCTATTTTCCCGTCCTTGGCGTCGGCGCCCAAGATGATGCGTTCCGGCCCGAAGCGGTCCAGCCACTCGCCGAACAGTTCCGGCCGCTTCACCGCCACGCTGCCCAGTGTCACCATCCGCGCCCCATGGTCGAAGGCCGCCTGCAAGTCTTCTCCACTCTTGATGCCTCCGCCGAAGTCGATGGTCAGCCCCGTGTGCGAGGCGATGCGGTCCAGCACCGGATAGTTCACGATGTGTTGCGAGGCCGCCCCGTCCAGATCCACGATGTGGAGCCTCCGCAGCCCGTGGGCCTCCAGCTCCAGGGCCACTTCGAGCGGGTTCTCGTTATATACTTTTTTCGATGCGTAGTCGCCTTGCGAGAGGCGCACGCACTTGCCGTCTATGATGTCAATGGCGGGTATGAGTTCAATCATGCTTTCGTCAGAGGTTTAAGAAGTTCGTGAGAATGCGCTCGCCCGTCTTCCCGCTTTTCTCGGGGTGGAACTGGGTGGCGTGGAAATTGTCCTTGTGCAGGGCCGAGCTGTAGGGCAGGATGTAGTCCGTACGGGCGGCGGTGTGTTCGTTGAGGGGCACGTAGAAACTGTGCACGAAGTAGACGAACTCCTCGCGTGCGAGCCCTTCGAACAGCGGTCCGCAGGTGTCCGTCAGCGTGTTCCATCCCATGTGGGGCACCTTGTCCTCGTGGCGTGCGGGGACGAAGCGTTTCACGTCGGTGTCGAAGATGCCCAGCCCGTCCACATCGCCTTCTTCCGAGTGGCGGCACATCAGCTGCATGCCCAGGCAGATGCCCAGCACCGGTTGCTTGAGCGACCGGATGACTTCGTCCAGCCGGTGCTCCTTCAGGTGGCGCATGGTGGTGGCGGCTTCGCCCACACCGGGAAAAATCACCTTGTCGGCCTTTGCCAGCAGTTCCTTGTCGGCGGTGATGACCGCCTCCACTCCCAGCCGTCGCAGGGCGTGATCGACCGAGAAAATGTTGCCGGCATTGTATTTTACGATTGCTACATTCATCTTTTTCTTAAGGGGTAATCGTTGCTTTTTTCATTATTCTGGCGCAAATGTATATAAAATCTGTGAGTTTTTATGCCAGAATCGAAAGAATGTGTTATTTCTTGCCGGCTCTCTCATGGAAGATAGCCCCGGACTTTCAAAAATGTGGTTGTTAGGCTCTACAGATATTGTCCGTGGATAGCCCACACAAAAACTGTTAGCCAAATAC
>CAMAFR010000053.1 GCA_945833835.1 uncultured Bacteroides sp. | reverse complement strand
TAGAGCAACTGACTCTTAATCAGTGGGTCCAGGGTTCGAATCCCTGAGGGTGTACTTTTCGAGTAAGCACGGGAAATTTGACAGTTTATAGTGTGGATGCACTCTTAGCTCAGTTGGTAGAGCAACTGACTCTTAATCAGTGGGTCCAGGGTTCGAATCCCTGAGGGTGTACTACGACTGCAAAGAGGATGTGTTTTTTAGAAGCACGTCCTCTTTTGCATATCCCCCTCACCTGTTCGCCGTCTGCGAAAGCGATGCCAACTTGAAGCGGACAAATGCAAAATAGGCTGCCCTTGAGATATACAAGAGCAGCCTATTATTGTTTCTTGACGTGGTATCGTCTTATTCTCCCGGGTGGATAGCTTCAGACGGACAAACATCTGCGCAAGTTCCACATTCAGTACACATATCAGGATTGATAGAATACTTATCACCTTCAGAGATTGCCCCTACCGGACATTCGTCGATACAAGTACCGCAAGCGATACAGTCGTCACTAATTACGTAAGCCATTGTAGTAAAAGTTAATTAAGTTATTATTAGTACTAATTGATATTGCAAAGGTAAACATTTTACGATAGGTTGTAACACCGGCTTGGCACTTTCTAAATAATTTGTATCATGTCTAAATTATCAGCGAGGGCTATTCCCCTCTATGATTGACTCGTACATGGCTTTCTGGATGCGGGGACGGATTTTCAGCCGCGAGAGGCCGTTGCTGCCGTAAGCCTGCGGATAGACGCGGTTACTCAGAAACACGAAAACCAAATCGTTTTCGGGATCGGCCCAGACACATGTCCCCGTGAACCCGGTATGGCCGAACACCGAGGCGGGAACCCCTTCGGCACACGGACTGGCCGTCGCCAAATGGACATCGGGCTTGTCAAACCCAAGTCCGCGCCGGGTGGCCTTCGCCTTCGTACCGATGAACAGCTCGCAAGTGGCCCGGCTCAGGTAACGCCTATCCCCACACACACCTTTGTCCAACAACATCCGGAAGACAGTGGCCACATCCTTGGCCGAAGCGAACAGTCCGGCATTGCCCGACACTCCCCCCATGAAGGCAGCGGCCTCATCATGGACATACCCGCAAATCTTCCCGCGCAGGAAATCGCGGGCGGCAGTGGGGACAATCTCTTCCTTGGGGAAACGTGCCAACGGCACATAGGCGATACGACGCAACCCCATCGGACGGTAGAACACACTGTCTAGATAGACATCCATTGGCACGGCGGTCAGGGTCTCGACCATTTCTTTGAGCAACATGAAGTTGAGGCAGCTGTACCGGTAAGTACGGCTCCGGAGGGGGACTTCCACCAACTGGCGCAGAATTTCCTGTCGGAACGAAGGGTTCAGGTAAAGACTGTCGGTCAGCCGTAACGTATGCGTGCCGGCCGGCCGGGACGAGACCCACTCGGCTTTGTAGGAGAAATCCGTACAGGCATAGGCATTGCTGCCTACCTTTATCTTGTGATGGCTGTCGGGACGCTTGCGGAACAGGCCTCCCCGACAGGTGGCCAGGTCGATGGCCTCCTTATAGAACGGATGATAGGCCGGCAGTCCCGACTGGTGGTAGAGCAGGTCCTCGACCGTAATGCGCTCCTTGTCCGTGCCCTTCAGGAAGGGCAGGTAGCGGCTGACCGGATCGGTCAGTCCGAACCTGCCTTCATCATACAATTTCATCACCGCCAGCAGCGTACCCGCCACCTTACTGACCGAAGCCAGGTCATAGAGGCTGTTGCCCTTCACCGGATGGCGCGGATTATAGTCGAACGTGCCGAAACATTTGTCATAGACAGGACAGCCTTTACGCAGGATGACGATGTGGCAGCCAGGATACGCCTTGTGGGCGATGCCTTCGAGGGCAATGCTGTCTATCCGCGCCAAGCGGGACGAGCTCATACCCAACTCTTCGGGACGGAAAGAACGGGGACGTTCGGGATCCAACGTGACTCCCGTACCAGCCTTGAAACCGGCAAAGCCTACGGAGAGCCGGCCATCGGCCACTTGCTTTCCTACCAGCACTTGTGCCACATATTGCTGCACATGGGTTTCACCCGAATGAGCCAACACCACTGCCGAAGCCGCCGGCAGCACAGACGAGAGCTGTTCGAGCACCTTGCGGTTGCGGAAGCAGACCAGCGCCACCGGCTTGTCGGCAGCCAGCCGTTTCAGCAACGGCGCATAGGCGGCACACTCTTTCTGATGCAAGGCGACGATGACCTGCTGGGCCGGACGCAACTTGGCTCCCAATTGTTCCAAGGTATAGGCATCTCCCCTCAGCCAAGTGACCGGCACCACCTCATGCAACGCCTGGTAGAAAGGGGCCGCTTCGGCCATAGATCCCGAAAGACTGAGCAGAACGGTCCCTGACAACGACAGATCCAACGGAAGGGCATCGGCCGAATCCTTGACGACGGTCACTGCCGCCTCGCGCAAGCGGGCCTGCAGACTGCGGCATTCCTTGGTGTCCAGGCGGGACAACAACCCTTCGGTCTTGACAGGTTGCCACCGGTGTAGCCCCAACGCATATTTGTAGGTCAGCACCTTGCGGCACTTCTGTGCGATGTCTTCCTCAGAGATGCGCCCTTCGCGCACCGCCTTGAGGACACCGTCCAGTTCCTGCTTCAAATTACGGCGGGCCAGCACCACGTCGTTACCGGCCACTAACGCCTCTGCCGATACATATTCGGTGGCGGCAATGCCTTTCATCTCCAGCGCATCGGTAAACACCAGTCCCTCAAACCCAAATTCCTGGCGCAATGTGCGCTGCACGATGTCTGCCGATACCGATGCAGGATGTCTGCCGAGCGAAGGGACATGCAGATGCCCCACCATGACACCGCCGATACCTGCGCGTATGGCCTCGCGGAACGGACAGAGTTCCACACTGTCCAAACGGGCACGGTCAAAATTCAGCGACGGCAATGCCTTGTGTGAGTCGGTCTCGGTATCGCCATGACCGGGGAAATGCTTGCACACGGCCAGTACACCGCCGGCTTGCAGCCCCCTGGCATAGGCCGACACCTGGCGGGCCACCCGGTGCGGATCACTGCCGAACGAGCGGACATTGATGACCGGATTCAACGGATTGTTGTCGACATCGGCCACCGGAGCGAAATTGATGCAGGCACCCACCTCCCGCAACTGACGGGCCACCTCACGGCCATATTGATAGAGGAGCGTATCGTTTCGCACACAGCCCAACACCCTGTTTTTCGGGAAGGCCGGCGTGGTCTTCAGGCGCATGGCCAATCCCCACTCGCCATCGAAAGCAACCATCAACGGTACCTTCGACAGTTGCTGCGCCCAGTTGGTGAGCTGCACCTGACGGTCGGCCTGGCCGCCCGAAAAGAGCAACCCTCCCACCCCATACTCTTCTACCGCCTTGCGGATATTGTCCTTGTTCTTCTGGGTGGCCACAGGTGCCACAGTGTGAATGACCAGCTGGCCGATCCGTTGCTTCAGGGTCATCCCCGACAGCTGCTCGTCCACCCACCGGCGGCAGGCCGCTTCATCCTTCACCTGCTGCCGCACAAACGCCGGCTGGGCCCATACGGCCGACCATACGCCCCACAGCAACAGCCAGAGGCAACTCCATTTTCTATTCCTTCTCATGATCATCTTTTATTGGTTTCAACTTCAATATCATCTCGCCGACAAACACCCCGTGTTTGCCCATCTGCTGCACCGGGACTTCTTTCCCGTCCAGATCCCGGCAACACACCGGCGCCTCAAAATAGGTGTGGGAATGGCCGCCAATCACCGCATCAATGCCTCGGGTATGCCTGATGAGCTCCACGTCCGAATAGGACTCTTCCTCCCAGCCCAGGTGTGAAAGGCACACCACAACCTCACACTTTTCCTGTTCCCTCAGCAGCTGTACCACCCTTTGGGCCTCGGACACCGGGTCCTCAAACTTCACGCCGCCAAACTTGTCGCGCTCCACCAGCCCTTCCAGTCGGGGGCCTATCCCGAAGATGCCTATCCTCACCCCGCTGCGTTCCACCACGGTATATTCCTGCACCAAATCTTCGAGTACGGTGCCGGTCACGTCATAGTTGGCACAGACCACAGGGAACTCCGCCATCCGGAAAAGACGCGCCATGTTCTCCAGGCCATAGTCAAACTCGTGGTTGCCTATCGTAGCGGCATCATATCTCATCGCGTTCATCAGCCGCACCTCGACCTCTCCCCGATATATATTATAATAAGGTGTACCCTGCGAGAAATCGCCCGCATCCAGCAGCAACAAGTCCTTGTACCGCTCGCGCTGCCTGCGGATGAACGTGGCCCGACGCAATAGCCCACCTTTGCCGGCGAGGAGGGTATCGGCATAGTCTGCCGGAAATGCCTCCACCCGGCTGTGCATATCATTGGTGTGATACAAGCGCAGCTCCTTGGGCGGCTGTGCCGACAGCATACCCGCCAGCAGGCAGCCCCCTACCGCCATCACAGTCCTGTTCTTCATGAGTCCCCTCCTTCCTCCCGGTCGTCCACCACAATGCGCCGACCGGTCACGGCATCTACCGGTCGACCCTCTGCCGTACAGGCTTTCACATAATCCATGACCGACTCGCGCAGCAGGCATCCCGGCAAAAAACGGACCGACAAAGCCTGGCGGAACGCTTCCATCCGGTCATTGCCTTCCGCCACATAGTCGATAGTGGCTACCCGATAGACGGCTTTGGGGTCTATCGGATGGCCTCCGACCATTGCCCGCAGCAGACGGCCTTCATTCGTCAGGAGCAGTTCGGCCCCGCTCAATCCTTCACCACCCGCAGCGGCTATCTGCCGGAACAGTTCCGACAGGTCCTTGCCCGCCAGCGTGACCACCGCCAGCCGGTTCTCGAACGGACAGACCTCATAGATATTGCCCACCGTGATGTCTCCCTCCTCCAGCAGATTGCGGATGCCACCGATGTTCATCACGGCAACATCAATGGCCGTACCCGTCTGCCGGACTGCCGTTTGGCGGATGATGTCTGTCAGCAGGTCCGACAAAGGGGACTCCGGGCGGTAACTCTCCAGGCGGCGGGCCGCCCTGCCAATGACGGCAGACATCTGCGAACGGACAGCTTCCCGATAAGGCGACAGCAGACGTACGGCCTCAGTGTCGGGACAGCTGTCGAAAGCCGCCGTCAGCGGGATACGCCGTCCCTCCGCCCCCACTACGGTATAGCCGGAACGACAGGAAGACAAGCAGGCGGCTACGGCCAGCAAGACCGCAGCCATCCATTGATGTACATCATTCCTTTTCATATTTTTCGCTTATTAAGAGCCCGGACACCCTTCTGCAAAGAGGGATATCCATCGGCTTGTGCCGGTAAAAGTAAATAAAAAACCCTATCCAGCCAAAAAATGGCAAAAATAAAGCCGTAACATTTGGCTGTGAAGGAAAAAATCACTTACTTTGCACCGCTTTCGCGCAATCGCTGTCAAGAGGAGTTACTTGGTATGTTGCGTTGGTAACGATAAAACAATTTAATTTTCAAAAAAACAATGGATTTAATTAAAATTGCTGAAGAAGCATTTGCTACTGGCAAACAGCATCCTTCCTTCAAAGCAGGTGACACTATCACAGTAGCATATCGTATCGTTGAAGGTAGCAAGGAACGTGTACAGTTGTATCGCGGTGTTGTTATCAAAATCTCTGGCCATGGTGAAAAGAAACGTTTCACGGTGCGCAAAATGTCGGGTACAGTGGGTGTAGAACGTATCTTCCCGCTCGAATCTCCGGCTATCGACAGCATTACTGTCAACAAAATTGGTAAGGTACGCCGTGCTAAATTGTACTATCTGCGTGCTCTTACTGGTAAGAAGGCTCGAATTCAGGAAAAACGCGTTGCCAACGCTTGATTTTGAATACAGTATTCCTTACATAAAAAAGGGGATGTGTCCTGCCAAACGACACATCCTCTTTTTTTTCTACATGTCCCGCAAATAGCGACGGGAGCTATCTTCTGCTTTCCGCTCGTTCTTGGAACGTTGCGGGATGTTTTTCCTGACATCGGGACGTCTGTCAGATTGCGGACGCTGCTGCGGACGAACCTGAGGGCGGTGTTCAGGACGACCTTGCGGACGCTGCTCGGGACGGTGCTGTGAAGGACGCTGCTCGGGACGACTTTGTGGGCGGTGCTGCGGAAAGGTCTGCGGGCGATGTCCTTGCCCTGGACGGACAACTCCGGCATGAGGTGGCTCCGGACGATGTGGATGAAAATCGTGATGACGGTGTTCCGCTCCACACCGGTAATGTCCGGTGTACATGGTACGTCGGAAACCGCGAGGAGCACACCGCTCATAATAGCCCATCTGCCCATAGTGTCGGCGGCAATGTTCGCCGTGATAGGTCAGGTAATGATGCGGCCGGCCGTAATGAAAATGATGATGGTCGGTGTACACTTGATAGACACGCAGGTAACAATGATTGTTCATGGCACACACGGGGCGGAAAAAACACTCGATAGCCATGAAGCGGGCGTACAGACGGTTGGAAAGCACCCAACGGAGTTCATCGTTGCGCTCATCCAGACAACGGTAATAGGCATTCATGGCATACGCCTCATGACGTGCCATCGCACCCAGATATCCGTGGATATTGGAAAGGAAGTCATAGTTGATTTCGTACAGATGATTGTACTGACCTGGCGAAAGGTTCAGCTCGAAAGCCATACGGTCTGTCAGGAAACGTGCATTCACCCGGACATCTTCCCAGCCTGCGGCTGACACGGAAACGGCCATGCACCACAAGGCAAGCAACCATCCCCACATTTTCTTCTTTGTTTTCATATCGGTATCGTTTGATTGGTTTCTATGATGCAAAGATAGCGATATGCGCACACCCTGCCAACGGAAAGTCCCCCTGTGTGGGTAGGGACTTTCCTATTTGTGATAGGGTTTTCCGGGTTACACGAGCCGCAGGCCGTCGGTACCGAGGGTCACGAGGTGTTTTTTATACAGATCGCCCACGGCCTTCTTGAAAGTCTTCTTGCTCACGCCGAAGGTGTCATAGATCTGTCCGGCCTCTGTCTTGTCTGTGAAGGGGGCGAAGCCGCCGTGTCCGCGCAGGTACTCCAGCAGCGTGTCGGCAAAGTCCTCGACTTTGCGCATACCGCCTTTTTGCAGCACGAGGTCTATCTTGCCGTCCTCGCGCACCTTCTTGACATAGGCCTTCAGGCGCCGTCCCGGCTGCAACTCCGTAAACACTTCGTTCTTGAACAGCATCCCGCTATAAGCATCGTCCACGATGACCTTGTAGCCTAAATCGGTCTGCTGCCACACCATGACCTCCACCTCCTCGTTGTGGGTGTAAGGCGGCTGCTCCTTGCTGAGGTAACGTTCTACTTTGGCCGACCCCACAATACGGTAGCTCTCGTCGTCCAGGTGGACGTGCACCACGTAACGGCCTCCCTTCTGCATCTTCGCCTTCTGTTCGCTGAAGGGGACGAACAGGTCCTTCATCAGCCCCCAGTCAAGAAAGGCGCCAAACTGGTTGACCCATGCCACTTCAAGGCAGGCAAAGCCGCCCACCTGCACATACGGGTCTAACGTAGTCGCCACCAGACGTTCGTCAATGTCAAGGTAGATGAACACGTTGAGCATATCGCCCGGCCGGCATCCTTCGGGGACATACCGTTTGGGCAGGAGGATTTCGCCATCCTCATCACCGTCCAGATACATTCCGAAATCCACTTCCTTCACTACTTTCAGCTGATTGTATTTTCCTAAATTGATGTGTGCCATTGATGCTTTGTTATGTTGTTGGTTTGATTCGTTTATTTTATGGCAGCGGGAGCCAGCGGCAGCCATTCTCCGGCACGATGCGACCGTCTACGATGTGAATGGTACGGTCGGTCTGTGCGGCAAGGGTCTCATCGTGCGTCACGATGACGAACGTCTGCCCCAACTTGTCACGCAGGTCAAAGAACAGCCGGTGCAGTTCCTCTTTGTTGCGGGTGTCCAGGCTGCCCGAAGGCTCATCGGCCAGCACCACTGACGGGTGGTTCATCAGGGCCCTCGCCACTGCCACCCGCTGCTTTTCGCCCCCCGACAGGGCGGCGGGCTTGTGGTCCGCCCGTTCAGCCAGTCCCAATAACTGCAGCATGTCGCAGGCGGCCTGCCGGGCCTTGCCGGCAGAACCTCCCTGTATCAGGGCAGGAATCATGACATTCTCAAGGGCCGTAAACTCGGGCAACAGCTGGTGGAACTGGAAGACAAAGCCTATCTCCCGGTTGCGGAAGGCCGACAATTCCTTTTCCTTCAGCCGGGTCACATCCGTCCCACCGATGCGTATGCCGCCGCTGTCGGGGCGATCCAGCGTCCCCATGATTTGCAGCAGCGTGGTCTTGCCGGCACCGCTCGGCCCCACGATACTCACCACTTCTCCTTGGTTGATTGTCAAGTCGATTCCCTTCAGCACTTGCAAGGAACCGAAACTTTTGGTAATCTGTTCGAGTTGAATCATCACGTTTACGAATTTTTCTTGAACCATTTATAGAACCATCGCCCTACCCTGTCATAATACTGCGTTTCGGCCCATCCGCGCGGGTCAGCAAACGAGAGGGTTTCGTTGGGGTCACCCTTCTGCTCGGGATAGAGCAGCATGATGCTGTTGTTATTGAAATAGCGGGAGATCTGTGTGGGCAGTTTCTCGAACGAGGAATCGTACGAGATCGAACCGCGGCGCGCACTGACCACCACCAGCAGGTGGTCGTAGTTGACCTGCCCCGTCAGGAGGAGCAAATCGTCCCAGTTCTCCAGCTCTGAATAGGCCGCCCGAGTATCCCGATGCCGCTTCAAGACGTAGCCACGGATGTAGCCCAGCGTCTGGGAGGGAGCGTAGAAATGTACCCGGCAACCCAGCTCGCCGCCCATGCGGCACAGCTGCGTAATCCACTTCATAAAGCCATGTTCGAACTCCGACTTGGGTGGCACCGCCACCACAATGCGCCGCAACGTGTTCACTGGAATCAGGAAACGTGCCACCATGACTTGCAGGAAGGTAGCCTTGAGCAGGCTCTCGGTGAGATTGCCGTAGAATGAGTCGACGATGCTCGACTTGAAGTGCAGCCCCACGATGATGGTGGTGGCCTCACACTCCTTCGCCGTATGAAGGATTCCCGAAGCGATGTTCAAATCGAAACGGGTCACGGTCTTGAGCTCCACATTGGCCGCCGCCGCCAATTGCGCCGCCCGTTCCAGACTACGCTTGCCTTGGAGCTCCTGCCTCAACGTGTCGTTGTCGTCATTGATGACATTCAGGGCCACGAGGTTATCGTTCTGCCGAACATCACGCAGCACCATGGCCAGCCCCATCAGGCGGTCGAGCGTATCGGGGTTAGACACCGGTATGAGCAGGCGTTCGTGCTCCTGCAGGGGAGAGTCGTCGGGATCGGCCGCCTCGGTCGCCATGCGCTTGGCCACATGCTCGGTGAGGAACGAACTGACCACACACGTCACCAGGATGAGCAGAATGGTACCGTTGAGCACATCTTCATTGAGCAGGCGTCCGCCGTCGGGCAACACAATGTTATACCCCACCAGCACAGCCGCCAAGGTGGCCGCCGCCTGGGCATTGCTCAGTCCGAACATCATCTCGCGTTCGAGCGGCCTCATGCGGTAGATTTTCTGCGTCAGCCACGAAGCGAGCCATTTGCCGGCCAATGCCACGGCAATCATCACACCTGCCACCTTGAGCGAAGCAAGGTGGCCGAACATCACCTGCACATTGATGAGCATCCCCACCCCTATCAGGAAATAAGGAATGAACAAGGCGTTGCCTACAAATTCCAGATGGCTCATGAGGGGCGAAACATGGGGAATGAGACGGTTCAGCGCCAACCCGGCGAGGAAGGCCCCGAGGATACCCTCCATCCCGACAAACTGCATCAGTCCCGCACCGAGGAAGACCATGGCCATCACAAAAATATACTGCACCACCTGGTCACTGTAACGGCGGAAGAACCACCGTCCGATGCGGGGGAAACCATAGACAATGACCAGACTCAGGACAATGACCTTCAGGATGAGCCGAAGCAGAAAATAGTCGGACACATCGCCTTTGTACATGCCCGACACCACCGCCAGCACCAGCAGCGTGAGGGTATCGGTCACAGCCGTACCGCCCACAGCAATGCTCACCGAACGCTGCCGGTTGATGCCGTAGCGGATGACAATGGGATAGGCTATCAGCGTGTGCGAGGCATACATACTGGCCAGCAGCACCGATGACATCAGTCCATAGCCCAGCACCGAGAGGTTGGCCCAGATACCGATACCCAGCGGAATGACAAACGCCAGGAGGCCCAGCACCATTGCCTTCAGGCGGATGCTCTTGAAATCCTCCATGTTCATCTCCAGCCCGGCGAGGAACATGATGTAGTAAAGCCCCACTTTGCCAAACAGCTCGAAACTGCTGTCGCGCGACAGGATGTTGAACCCATACTCACCCACCACCACTCCGGCCAGAATCATACCGATGATGTGCGGGATGCGCAGCCGCTCAAGTACCACAGGTGCGAACAAAATGATAACCAGTACAAGAAAAAATATCCATGTGGGGTCTGTTACCGGAAAATGGATGTCGAAACGTAGGCTGTTTATCAATTCTATCATACAAATGGATTTTCAAGAGTGCATTCTATCAACAAAACTACAAAAAAACTTTCTATTATTCGGCTTTATCCGGAAGAATGTTTTAATTTTGCACCCGTTATTAACTGTAAACTATAAAAGTAAGAAAATGAAAGTAGCAATTGTTGGTGCGAGCGGAGCCGTAGGACAAGAATTCCTGCGCGTGCTCGACGAGCGGAATTTCCCGATTGACGAATTGGTGTTGTTTGGTTCCCAGCGCAGTGCGGGACGCAAATATACTTTCCGCGGTAAAGAAATCGAAGTAAAACTTCTCCAACACAACGATGATTTTAAGGGCGTGGATATCGCCTTCACTTCTGCCGGCGCAGGAACTTCAAAAGAATTTGCAGAAACCATCACCAAATACGGAGCCGTCATGATTGACAACTCCAGTGCCTTCCGCATGGATGCCGATGTGCCCTTGGTAGTACCCGAATGCAATGCCGACGATGCATTGGTACGCCCGCGCGGCATCATCGCCAACCCCAACTGCACCACCATCCAGATGGTAGTGGCTCTGAAAGCCATCGAAGGACTGACCCATATCAAGCGTGTACATGTGGCCACCTACCAGGCAGCCAGCGGTGCCGGTGCAGCCGCTATGGACGAACTCTATGAACAATACCGCCAGGTCCTGGCAGGCGATCCGGTCAAGGTAGAGAAATTCGCCTACCAGCTGGCCTTCAACCTCATCCCGCAGATTGACGTGTTCACCGACAACGGTTACACCAAGGAAGAGATGAAGATGTACAACGAAACACGCAAAATCATGCACTCAGACGTGCAGGTAAGCGCGATGTGCGTGCGTGTGCCGGCGTTGCGCTCACACTCTGAAAGCATCTGGGTGGAAACCGAACGTCCCGTATCGGTAGAAGAAGCCCGCGAAGCCTTTGCCCGTGGCGAAGGACTGGTGCTGATGGACAATCCTGAAAAGAAAGAATACCCCATGCCGCTTTTCCTGGCCGGCAGGGATCCTGTATATGTGGGCCGCATCCGCAAGGATCTCGCCAACGAGAACGGACTGGCCTTCTGGATTGTGGGCGACCAAATCAAGAAGGGTGCCGCACTCAATGCCGTACAGATAGCCGAATACCTCATCAAAGTGAAGAACATCGGCTAAACGCCTACCATCCTACCGTAAAAGCGTAAAAGAGGGTGTGTCGTAATTGCTGTTTTACGACACACCCTCTTTGTTTTGTCTTTCCCTGCAAGGTAAGTCTTCCGGCAGCCCCAGGTCATTTATGCGTACGCACAATCTCGGTGGGTGCCTGTCCGGCGTTGCGACGTTCGGTCTGTTCCACCACGCTACGCGCGAGCTCTATGAAAGCCCGTCCGGTGACGGTATCTGCATCAAGGGCTACGGGCGTACCGGTATCGCCATGCTCGCAGATGCTCTGCACGATAGGAATCTGTCCCAACAGCGGTACCTGCAGCTCCTCGGCCAGCCGCTTCGTCCCCTCCTTCCCGAACAGGTAGTACCTGTTCTGCGGAAGCTCTGCGGGCGTGAACCAGGCCATATTCTCCACCAGTCCCAGAATGGGTACGTTCACCTTTTCATTCATATACATGTTGATGCCCTTGCGTGCATCGGCCAGGGCCACCTCCTGCGGGGTACTTACGATGACCGCTCCTGTGATGGCCAGCGTCTGCAACAGCGTGAGGTGGATGTCACTGGTGCCCGGAGGCGTGTCGAGAATAAAGTAATCCAACGCTCCCCATTTGGCGTCACCCACCAACTGCTTCAAGGCGTTGCTCGCCATGCCGCCCCGCCACAGGGTAGCCTGGTCGGGGTTGACGAAGAAGCCGATGGAGAGGAGGCGGACACCGTACTTCTCTACCGGCACAATGAGGTCACGGCCATCCACTGTCTCAGCATACGGACGTGCGTCCTCCACCTGAAACATTTTCGGTACAGAGGGGCCGAAGATGTCGGCATCGAGCAGCCCGACACGATAGCCCAGCTTGGCCAGTGCTACGGCCAGGTTAGCCGCCACGGTAGACTTGCCCACTCCGCCCTTACCAGACGAAACGGCAATAACATTCTTCACCTGTGGCAGCATCTTGCCCGGTTCGGGCCGCGCCGCCTGGCGGCTCTCGGTCGTGATGGTCACTGCCACCTCAGGCGACACATAGGCGTGGATAGCAGCCTCGGCCGATTTGACCACAGATTTCATGAAAGGATCTGTAGGCTTGTCGAAGACCAGTGAAAAGCTGACGTTCATGCCGTCAATGCGCAAGTTATCGGCCACCATTTCCGCTTCTACAATGTTTTTCCCATTGCCCGGATAACGTACCGTGGCCAGTGCGTCGAGTATAAGTTTTGGATAAAGTGTCATATCTGTCTGTTTTCGGTTATTGATTCTTCCGGATCCTGCCTGTGTATGAGAAGATCCATTCAACGGCTGGTGTGCAGTCCACTCCGCTTGCTGCGGTTATAGCTGCGATAGTTGTCCAGCTCTATCTCCACATCGGGTTCTGCCAGCGTCCCTTCCTGCGGCAGGCGGAAGCGGATGTACTTGATGTTCAGCCCCCGGTCCAGCCACTGCTGCTCGTAATAAGTGCGGATACCCAAAATGTCATCGTCCATCCCCGAGTGATAGAGGTCATCGGTCATGAACTCCACGGGCAGTCCATTCGCCTCCAGCATACAGCGGGTGTAAGTGAACAGAAAATCGCTGTCGGTCTTGAGGTGGATGATACCGCCGGGTTGCAGAAAGTGGCGGTAACACTCCATGAAATAGGTAGACGTCAGTCGCTTGGTGGCCTTCTTCATCTGCGGGTCAGAGAAGGTGAGCCAAATCTCGCTCACCTCACCCGGCGCAAAGAAACGGTCGATGATTTCGATGTTGGTGCGCAAGAAGGCGGCGTTGGTCAGTCCCAGCTGCAATGCCTCGGTGGCTCCGGTCCACATACGTGCCCCCTTGATATCCACCCCGATGAAGTTCTTGTCGGAATAGCGGCGTGCCAACCCTACGGTATATTCGCCGCGTCCGCAGCCCAGTTCGAGCACAATCGGGTGGCCGTTCTTGAAGAAGTCGCGGTTCCAGTGGCCCTTCATGGCGAAGGGCACATTGTCTATCACCGAGTAGGGATATTCAAACACATGCGGATAGCCCGCCATATCTGCGAATTTCGCTAATTTTCCTTTTCCCATGTTCTGTTGTCGCTATTGGTATTCGGCCACAAAGGTAACAGAAAAAACGGAGAACCGGACATAAAAAGAATGGCAGTTGTCGAGGAACCGCCATTTTTGACAACTCGGACAGGACTTCTCTCCCCTGTCCCGTCGTGCAAAGCGTCAACAAGACAGGGGAGACATTTCACGTCGGCCAGGGCGCGAGAGCATCACACCCGCAAAAAAGAGCCGACGACAAGACAGGAAGTCCGCATCAGTCGAGCACCGTCACCCATCCGTAGGGGTCAGCCTCATCGCCATACTGGATGGCACGCAAGCGGTTGTAGAGCTTCTCGCACCACGGACCCGGCTTGCCGTTCTTAGCAATGACGTACGACTTGTGGTTTTCGAGGTCGTCAATGCGCTCGATGGGGCTGATGACAGCCGCTGTGCCACAGGCACCGGCTTCCTCGAAGGTCTCGAGTTCCTCTTCAGGGATAGGACGGCGTTCCACCTTCAGGCCCATGTCCTCTGCCAGCTGCATCAGGCTGCGGTTGGTGATGGAGGGCAAGATGGATGTCGACAGCGGAGTGACGTACGTGTTGTCCTTGATGCCAAAGAAATTGGCGGCACCACACTCGTCAATATACTTCTTTTCGCGGGCGTCCAGATAGAATTCACTGGCATAGCCTGCATCGTGGGCCATCTTGTTGGCACAAAGGCTGGCCGCATAGTTACCGCCCACTTTATAGCGGCCTGTGCCGAGGGGTGCGGCGCGGTCGAACTCGCGGATGATGACATAGGGATTCGTGGCGAAACCACCCTTGAAGTAAGGGCCTACCGGGGTGACAAAAATCACAAACAAGTATTCGCTGGCGGGGTGTACACCCACCTGTGCGCCCACGCCGATGAGCAGCGGACGAATGTAAAGGGAAGCACCGCTCTCGTAGGGCGGAATGAAACGCTCGTTGGCCTTCACTACCGTCTTGACCGCCTCGCAGAACAGCTCAGTGGGGAGCTGAGGCATCAGGATGCCGTCGCAGGTACTCTGCAAACGCTCTGCGTTGGCTTCCGGGCGGAAAATACGGATTTTTCCGTCCTTACCACGGTAGGCCTTCAGCCCCTCGAACGCTTCCTGCCCATAGTGCAGGCAGGTGGCAGCCATGTGGATGTTCAACGTTTCTTCGGAGGAGAGCTCCAGTTTGCCCCATTGTCCGTTCCGATAATAGCAACGCACGTTGTAGTCTGTGCGCATATAGCCGAACGACAGATTCGACCAGTCAATGTCTTTCATACAATCTATGTTTAATATGTTTTGAATTTCTTGTCAAATTGCAAGCAAAATTAAGGTGAATATTTATATTCTCCAACTCAATCCATGGTTTTTTCCACAGATTCCTGCTCGTCCAGCATTCGCCTGATTTCCTCGTCTGCCTTATAGAGTTTCTCGCGGCAGAATTTGATGAGCTTCTGGGCTTCTTTCAGGCGGTCGCCCAGCGCATCAATATCCAGCTCATTGCCCTCTATCTGTGCCACGATTGCTTCGAGCCTTTTCATTGCTTCGGTGTAGGTTTCTTTCTTGGCCATATTGTCTCTATGTTTCAGTATATCGTTAAATTACCCTGCTTTTGAATGTGCCGTCTGCCACCTGCGTCACCAGTTCGTCACCCGGTTGCAGCCGGGTCGTACTGGTCACCACCTTACCGTCTTTCCAGGTAATGCTGTACCCTTTCTGCAAAAGCCGCTCTGGTGATGCCGCCGCCACTTGTTGGGCCAACAGGTCCAGCCGGTGTCCCTCTTTGAGCAGCCTTGCCCGTCCTGCCATCACGATGCGGGGCATGACCTGCAGGCGATGTTCCTCACGGGCCATCCGTGCCTGTCCGGCCTGCAGCAACCGGCGTGACAGGCGTTCCTGCCTGAAACTTTCTTGTTGCAGACGCATCTGTACCCGTGCCGGGACCCGTACCAACCAGGTATCCAAGCGGGACTTCTCCCGTTCCAACCGCTCGGGCACTACCTTATATATATAGTCTCGTAAAGCATCCAACCGCAATGCTGTCTGCCGGCACACCTCCACCAGCCGTTCGGCGGCAGCTGTAGGCGTTTTCACACGGGTGTGTGCAATCAGGTCTATCACAGTGTCATCGCGCTCATGGCCGATGCCCGTCACAATAGGCAGGGGGAACTGTGCGCAATGGGCTGCCAACAGATAAGTGTCGAATCCCGACAGGTCGGACGTAGCCCCTCCGCCCCGGATGATGACCACCACGTCAAAACAGTCGGCCAGCTCATAGACCTGTTCCAACGCATGGATGACCGACGCTTCCACGCGGTCACCCTGCATCACCGCCGGGAAAAGCCGAGGATGGAAAACAAAGCCAAAAGGATTGTGGGCCAACTGATGGCAGAAGTCGCCATAGCCTGCCGCCGTAGCCGAAGAAATCACGGCAATGCGCTGCGGCAGTATCGGAAACGGCAGTTCCTTGTTCAAGGTGAGGATACCCTCTTCGTCCAGCCGTCTGAGTATCTCCTTCCGTCGACGGGCCATATCTCCCAACGTATAGGTAGGATCTATGTCGACCACCGTCAACGAATAGCCGTAGAGTTCATGAAAATCCACCGTTACCCTCACCAGCACCTGCAGACCGGCCACCAAGGGTTGCCCCGTTTCACGCTCAAAGAAAGGCCGCAGCCGGGCAACCACCGAGCTCCAGATAATGCCGCGGGCCTTAGCCACGAGCGAGTTGCCTTTCGGCTCTTTTTGGACAAACTCCAGATAGCAGTGGCCCGAAGTGTGGAAACGCACATCACTCAGTTCCGCCCGCACCCAATAAGTATCGGGCAGACATGTACGGACACTTTGCCTGACCAGTGCGTTCAGTTCCGCCAACGAGAGGGAGGGATGTTCTTCCATCATTGCCTGTACGTCTGTGCTATCTGATAGGCTTTCCATATATCTACGATACCATAGCCGTAGATATTGTCGGGATAGTCGGCATGACTGCCCGCCTGATGGATGACCTGGATGAGCTGTTTCACACTGAGCCAAGGGCAGGCCTGCCACAGGCAAGTGGCCAGTCCGCAGAAAATGGGCGAGGCAAACGATGTGCCGTTGCCTTCGGCGGTGTTGCCGCCCTCACCTATGACAGCGGCCTTGCAGCCCACCGCCATCACGTCTGGCTTAATGCGCCCGTCAGCCGTATTCCCGATGGACGAGAACGCCGCGTTCACGCCATGCACATCCACCGCCCCCACCGTGAGCACGTTTTCAGCATCGGCTGGTGGAGTGATCTTTTTCCAAGAAGTCATGCCCGAATTGCCCGCACTGACCACCACCAGCATCCCCTTGTCAGCGGCACGCGAAGCCGAGGCCGTCATCATGGAGGTGCGCCCGTTCAAGTCGCGATAGAGATAATTGTCGGTAGCGTCATCAAACGAATAGTAGCCCAACGAGGTGTTGACCACATCTACCCCCACACTGTCGGCAAACTCCACAGCCGCCGCCCAATAGTCTTCCTCTACCGGCTGCTCGGTGTCGTTATCCTCGCTCCGCAACAGCCAGTAGGCAGCCTCAGGGGCGGTGCCCACCATGACATTCGCCTGGTTGGCCGCCATACACGAGAGCACCTTGAGTCCGTGGCTGTGTTCGGCGTAGATGTCCGATTGCGGATTGACGAAGTCACGGGTACCGCGCAGGCGCAGGTGCTTGAAGGCCTTGAGTGCATCCACATTGTAGAATCCGGCATCGATGACCGCCACCTCCATACCTTGTCCGGCGAAGCCTGCCGCATGCAGGCTGTCGCCATGATGGATGGCTATCTGGGCAACGGCAGTACCGTAGGGACTGTCCTGTTTCTCCCAGCGGCGCACCAAGTCTTTTTTACGGTCGGCATTGCGGAGGGTGGCCGATCCGGGTGCGGCTGTCCATACCCGCTTCACTTTACTCACGAAGGGGAGGCACTGCAGGCGGTCGGCGACCAACGAATCATCCGTAGCCACCAGCAGCGAATTGTTCCATTTGCTGGTACAAAGAGGAATGATATCCCCAGCGGCCACTTGCGAGATGTAAGCGGCACATACGGGAAGATCGGTGGAATCGACAGGCAAGCCTTGACGGTGACGTCTCTCAAGCGCCCGTTCGGACAGATAGTCCTCCGGCTTGTCCAAAGAGAAGGCAGTGGCGGCCTTATCGGCAAACTGCACACGAAATTTGTAGCGGGTCTGTGCGGAAGCGGTGAGACAGCAGACCCACAGCAGACCCAAACACAAGCTAATTCTCTTCAACATCTACTATTTTAATAAGGTAGGGGCAAAGATAATGATTTTATTCCAAATGTCAGCCGGCACCGACGTTTTTTATGTCTCAACCAAAATACAATCCCGAAGCCCCGACAAGCTGACAAGATAGCTTTGATATAAAAAAGAGGATGTGCCTCTGTTGACACATCCTCTCAAGACGGCGACTACCTACTCTCCCACTTGCGCAGTACCATCGGCGTGACGAA
>CAMAFR010000052.1 GCA_945833835.1 uncultured Bacteroides sp. | reverse complement strand
TAGAACATTATTTCACAGAAAAGGGACATTTTTTCGGATCTTTCACCCAAAAAGCCGCTCCATGCTTCTTGCCTACCCCAAATACCGGGGCAATGCGGCTAAATCAGTCATGACAACATCCGGGAGTGTGTCATCGGTCTCTTCGCCGCCCCAGCCTTCACCTTTCAGCCAGGCCACCCGGCAGCCCACCGTCTTGGCCGGAACCACATCTTTCGTGAACGAATCTCCTACCACCAATGTCTCGGCGGCAGGATAACCCATGGCCTCCACCCCCAGCCGGTAGATGGCAGGATCGGGCTTGCGCACTCCTACCACCGATGACTCGATGACATCGGCAAAAAAGCCGTCCAGCCCGAAATCCTTCAGGATGGTCTGGATATTTCCATAAAAATTAGAAACGAGCACCAGCCGGTAACGGCGTGAAAGCTGCTCGACAACCGGACGGGTCACTTGCAGGACATCCAGGACGTAGCGATAACAGCCATCGGCAATGCGCCGCGCGTAATCCTCCGCCACGACCTGTGTCGCGTCCAGTTGCCGCTGTTCGACCAGATAGGCCAGTTGCAGCCACACCTTGATGCGCAACACATCGTGAAAATCATGGTCGGGCTTGACATAAGGAACCTTAGCCAGCGACCGCTCGCCATGCACGTAGGCTTCCCTGAACACGGCCTTACTCACCGGTACCCCACAAGCCTCGTACTGGCTCCACAACACTTCCGCCCAATGGCGGGAGTTGGTATCAATCGTACCACCGTAATCAAAAATGATACCTTTTACATCTGTCAGTTTTTCCATCTTCTTTATTTTTGTTTGAGACCGGTGCCATTGCCTACTTTCATCAGCGCGACACCGATTACAATCCATATCAATTCTCTTATCCGGGTGATAAGCCCCGTATAGACACCAAAGGCACTGGGAATGGCCAACCCGCCGACCGCCAGGGCAAACCCTCCTTCACGGGCCCCCAACTGCATGGGGGAGAAAAAGAAGAGATTGGCAAACAGCGAGGTGAACGCCATAATCAGGATACACGCAACAAAGCTGACATCCGTGGTCAGGATGTTCAGGATGAACATCACTTCCAGGCATCCCACCATCCGTGCCCCGAACTCCAGCCCCAACGACAGGTAGAACGTGGAGCGGCGGTGACGGTGCAGCTCGGCTATCTGGGCATCCACCCGTTCGAGCACCTCTATCTTCTGCTCCACAAAACGGCGCGCCCACTTCCGGGCAAACGGCACATGGGTCAGCAGCCGCAACGTGCGCACAGCCATACCGTTACGATAGCCTTTCATGAAAAAATAGACGGCCGTCAGGCAGCACAGCACGACCAGCCCCAGCACGATGCCCATCGCCACATCGACCGGTTCCACCAGCACATAGAACACCGCCGAAGCCAGCCAGAAACAGAAATGGGAGAAAATGTGCATCATCACGTACAGAATGACCGACGAGGTCGCCTTGCTGGCCCCTACATACGGCGTGAGCTCCATGATGCGGTAAGGCTCACCGCCCATCAAGCCTACCGGAGTGGCATAGTTCAGGGCAAAGCCGGAGATGGTCAGCTTATACACCTTCCAGAAAGGGACTTTAGCCGATTTCCCGTCGCAGATGATGGCATACCACGACAAGGCGTTCATGGCGTATATGACCACCCACAGCAACACGACAGCCGGGAACCAGACGCCCGCCTTGCGCAGGTTGTGCCACAGCTCGGCATAATCCATGTCGAACGTCAGCAGCATGACGACAATGGCAAAAATGCCGAAAAACCAGAACACGTTTCTGAACTTGTCTTTCATTGGCCAGCGTATTTCGCGTACAGCCATGCGCAGAAAGCCTCATGACGATGACGCATATAGACAAAGAGAGAGGTCATCACCACTATCTCGAAGAACAGATACAGATAAGGCATTCCTATCAGCAGACTGATGTAGAGGGCGATGGCACGGGTGTTGAAGGTCAAGATATTGGCATACTTCATCAACGGCAGGCTGAGGGAGCGGAACTCCTCGCGCAAAGAGGCGGGAATCTCATCGCCATAAGTCTGCTGCACCCAGGCATAGAACCGCTGGAAGGCCGGGGTCATCTGCTCTTGCGAGCGGGTGTAGTTGCCATAGAAATACAGAAAAATCTTCCACCAGAAATTGCCTTTCCAAGGCAAGCTGTGCAGCAACGCCCGCTGCTGCTTGAAGTTGTCCAGCTCGCTGCCGGCCTTTCCTTTCAGGAAATACAGATGGATGTTCCGGTAGTAGTCGGCCAAAGTGCACTGCTTGCTGTGGCACACGGTGCCCGAGAAGATGGCCAATACCCAGATGGTCCAGCCCCACGTCAGCCCCTCGCCGGCACCGATGCCGAACGGCAAAGGCTGGTCCATCAGCCGCAGACTGATGCAGAAATAGATGGTGAAGAACCAGATGTCGCCGGCAAAGCCGTCCAACATACGTCCCCAGCGCGTCTTCTTGCCCGTGAGGCGTGCCAGCTGCCCGTCGCAGCTATCGTAATGGTTGGCCCACATCAACAGGAAGATGCCGGCCAGCGTATGCTTCAAGTCGGGATAATAGAACATGATGCCGGCGGCCACCCCCAGGAAAATCGAGAGGATGGTCACCACATTGGGATGCACATTCAGCCGCTGGAAGAACAACGCCCACACATAGCCTATCGGCCGGTTAAAATAAATATCCAACGTTTCTTCCGTGTCCATGGACTTGAAAGAAGCCTTCAATCCTTTGTTGTCTGTTGACATGATATGATTGTTATTTGTTTGACTGTTTGACAATACCATTGTAAATACATTCGGCTATCTTCACACCGGCCTCTTCCCGACAACGTGCGAAACTGGGCCAGTCGTTGAAATCGATGATGCGGATGTCGCCCTCTTTCGAAACGACACAATCGCCTCCATACACCGGTACCCGAAGCGCTTCCGCCGCCTGCGAGCTGTACCGGTGCAGCAAGTTCTTGTCGAACGGATAGCCTCTGGCCTCGCCGTTGATGGCTTCGAGGCCGAACTTGCTGTGCGACTGCTCCGAAGGATAGAACGCATAAAAGAAATCCGTACCCAACACCCCGTAGAACTTGACCAAATCGCCCACCAGGTGTTCGTTCACCACCGCTTCTGGAATCCCCCGGCTGCGGAAATCGGCCATGACCTTCTCCGCCTCCTCGCGGCATTCCACATAGACCACGTCTTCCTTGACCATCGCGTGCGAATTGCCCCGCTTTATCCAGCAAGGGAAGACATCGGGGACAAACGGCTCCAACGTACGGACAATCCAGCTGCGGGGATGCGCCACCCCGTTGGCCAGCAGCAGCTCGGTCATCCGCTTGCGGACGCAGTTCAAGATGCCGTAGGCCGAATTGACCACCCATACACCTTCGTCCTCCAACTGTTTCAGGTAACGGATGGTGGCCGGATCCCGCGCCATGTCAAAGATGACATCGGCTCTTGCCTGCCGTTCCACCAGCTCGCGTTCGGTCATCACCTCTACGGAACATCCCTTGGCCCGAAGCTCGTCCACTACCTTATTAAATATAGCGGCATCATTGCCGATGTGGTTGGGAGAATATTCGTTCCCCCGGCTCACTCCTATCACACTACAACACTCGTCAGCTGCCTTCATGTCTGTATCCTTAAGGAGTTAACGCTGCAGGAACGCTTCCGCCTTGGCGATGTCCTCGGCATGGTCCACATCCAATATCTTGCTGAACGGATAAGCCTTCAGCTGCAAGCCTTCTTCAATCAGTCCGCGCTGGAAATTACGCATCCGCGAGATTCCCTTGTCCATGCAGTGCTGCAACACGTCGATAGCCTTGGGAGTCAGGCAGTAGATGCCGCCCGATATGTAACGGCACTCGGGACGCGCCTCATCATAAAACCCTGTGATGCGCAACTGTCCGTCGGTACCGATGTACAGAGGCTTCTCGTCGTCTATGTAGTCCGTCACCGCCATCATTCCGTCATCATCCGACTGCCGGAACGCCTCAATGAAGCGGGCGAACTCCTCTTCCCGGAAAATCGTATCGACCGTTGTCAGACAGAACTTGTCTTCCTTCAGGTAGCGGCTCAGCTCATAAAAGCTGTGCATCGAACTGGGAGTGGTCTTGACAATGACCTCCAACGGCACTTCCGAACGGGCCTTCAGCTCGGCCAGGTGCTGTTTGGTGAGCGGCACCTCGTTGTTGATGATGATGACTACCTGTTCCGCACCGTTCCGGGCAAATATCTGTACCAGACGGTCTATCATGGCCTGTCCGTCCAACTGCACCAGCGGTTTGGGCAGACTTACGCCTTCCTGGGCCAGCCGGGAGCCTTCTCCGGCTGATATGATTGCAAATTTCATGTTCTTAAAGATTGTTATTCGTCGATTGCATCCAATTTCAACTTGTCACTGTCGTCACGCTTCTCATAATACTGCTTGCGCAACGGACGTGCCCCGATTTCGGCTTCCACGGCCCGGTGGCGGAAAACGTCCAGCGCCACATAGATGGCCTGGCGGAAAGAATCTTCTGATGCCATTCCCTTGCCGGCAATGTCGTAGGCGGTGCCGTGCGCCGGAGATGTGCGTACGATGGGCAGACCGGCCGTGAAGTTCACCCCTTCGTCCATGGCCAAGGCTTTGAAAGGTGCCAATCCCTGATCATGATACATGGCCAGGATACCGTCGAAATGCGAGAAGTTGCCCGATCCCATGAATCCGTCGGCCGGATAAGGGCCGAAACATTGTACCCCCTTGGCCGACATCTCCTGCAAGGCGGGGATAATCACGGTCTGCTCCTCCGAGCCTATCAGCCCCTCGTCGCCTGCATGAGGATTCAGCGAGAAGACCGCGATACGCGGAGCGTCAATGCCGAAATCCTTCTTGAGCGAACGGTGGAAGATGGCCAGCTTCTCCATAATCAGCTCTTTGGTAATGGTGCTCGCAATGGCGCTCACGGGGATATGGCCGGTCACCAATGCCACCCGGAAGTCCCCTTTCAGCAGAATCATCAATGCCTTTTGTCCGTCGCCGACCCGCTCCTCGATGTATTCGGTGTGGCCGGGGAAATGAAACGTATCGCTCTGAATGGTATGCTTGTTGATGGGCGCAGTGACCAGCACGTCAAACAAGCCCTCACGATAGTCCCTCAAGGCACATTCCAGTGCCGACAAGGCCGCCTTTCCGGCATCGGCCGTAGGTTTCGACAGCTCCACCTTCAGCTCGTCCTCCGTACAGTTCACAATGTTCATTCGTCCGTCCTGCGCATCCGCCGCCGACCCTATGATGCTGAAGTTGGCCGGGATGTCCATCACCTTACGGTGATAGGCCGCCACCTTGGGCGAGCCATAGACAATGGGAGTACACAACTCGAACATGACCGGATCGGAAAACGCCTTCAATATCACTTCGTAACCGATGCCATTTATATCTCCGTGGGTGATGCCCACCTTTATTTTACGTTCTTCCATCTGTTGATTGATTCTGTTGATTGATTCTGTTGGTTGATTAAGATTCTATAGATTTCTGACTATTGCATTCCTTCCCGGTTCCGATCAGTCGGCCTCCGGCTCCACCCCCTCGGCCAGCGGCACTTCCTCTACCGTACGTTCTGACGGCAGCTTCAGTGTATAGAGGGCGGCATTGAGCTTGCGCATCTGGTCACGCTTCAGCTTGCCGGGATTGTAGACAAAACATTCCGCCACCACCACGTTGGCACTCTGGCGGTCCACCCGCACCACCGACACGAACGGACCGCCCATGGCGTCGCCGTTCATCTCCCAAAGGCCGCGTGCCTCAAAAGCGTAGTCGCCGTGCAGATTGAGGTCACGCACCTCCACCAGCGCAGAGTCCGCCGTCTGCATATACACACCTTCCTTGTAACCGGGCAGGTTGATTTTCATGACCGAGTCACGCTTGTGGATGAAGAACTCCTTGGTGAACGTCCGGTTGTCACGGAACGGATACGTGTACATCACGAAATTCATGTCGTTCAGGTTGGTCGAGGCCCAGAAGAAGTTCTCGCCCTGCTTGGACGATTCCATCTCGGCCGGCATCCACACATCACACCCGAACAGACTGCCCACCTTGGCCGACACCATCGGGCTGTGCTTCTTCTCCAGCAGCTTCACCTGCCGGTTCATCTCCGCACGTGTGAAGAAATCAATGATGACCTGCCCGTGGCGCGTCACATACTCGGCAAATTCCTGCTGGGTAGGCGCCTGGATGGTCATGATCATCTGCGGTGACGAATAGGCATCGCGCGTGTACTTGAAGCGGGGCTGGGTATATTTCTGCGCATTGATGTCCACCATAATGATGTTGCGGAACAGCCGCATGGTGCGGTCGAAATGCGCCGTGCGGATGCGCGAGATGCGGAACGAACGCTCGGGCTGCGGCAGTCCCGGGACATCCGTGTCCAACACATGAAACAAGGCACTGTCCGGACTCATCCAGCAATTGTCGTCCGCCACCACCATCACTTCATAAGGACGGCCGCTGGACACGGGGGTTATCAGGCTTTTGCCTTCTCCCTTGCAGGAAACCAGTGCCAAGACGGTCCATGCAAGGCTTACAAAAAAACTAAGACGTTTCATCATTTTATATGGATGTTTTAAATTTCCGTATCACGGCCACACTCCGCTTGCTTTTCAGACTGCTGCCTGGCCGTCGACAGCATGCCGCAGGCCGCAAATATGTCCTCGCCCCGCGATGCACGTATCGTGGCGAACAGCCCGTGCCCGGTCAGGTAATCGCGGAACGCCGTCATCCGCTCCATGTCCACCCCTTCCAGCTCCACGCCGGGAATGGCATGAAAACGAATCAGGTTGACACGGCAATCCAATCCCCGCAACAGGCGGATGAGTTCCCGGGCCGACGACTCGCTGTCGTTCAACCCCTTGAACACGATGTACTCAAACGACAGACGGCGCTGCTTGCTGAAGTCATAGCGCCGCAACACCTCGACCATCTCGGTAATGGAAAAGGCTTTCTCGGCCGGCATCAGCTCCGCGCGCTGCTGCGGCAGCGGCGAATGAAGGCTGATGGCCAGATGGCAGTCACACGCATCGAGAAAACGCTCCAGCCCCTTGCGCAGCCCTACGGTAGACACCGTGATGCGCTTCGGACTCCAGGCATAGCCGTAGTCGGCTGTCAGCACCTCGCACGCCCGCAACACAGCGTCAAGATTGTCAAACGGCTCCCCCATCCCCATGAACACCACGTTGGTCAGGGTCTCCCGCTCAGGTATCGAATAAATCTGGTTCAGAATCTGTGCCGGCGTCAGGCTGGCCGTGTATCCCTGCTTCCCGGTCATACAGAATCTGCAGTTCATCTTGCAGCCCACCTGCGACGACACGCACAGCGTGGCACGGTCCTTGTCGGGGATATACACCGATTCAATATAGTCGCCTTCCGGCGTGCGGAACAGGTACTTCACCGTCCCGTCTGCCGAACGCATCGCGTGTACCGGTGCACTTGCCCCCACCTCACAGACAGCTTTCAGACGCTCACGGTTCTTCAGCGAAAGATTGGTCATCTCATCCACCGAAGCCACTTTCTTCCCATACAGCCAGGCGGCCATCTGTGCTGCGGCAAACTTCGGCATACCCAGTTCGTGGGCCAGCGCCTGCAACTCAGGCAGTGTTTTTCCCAGCAGCGGAATCTTCTCTGTACTCATCCCTCTCAAATCTTTAAATGTCCACATCCGCAAGTCTTGCCTGTTATCTTGTCAAAAACTTACGTCTTTTAATAAATAGCGCACAAAGTTAGGCAAAATTTAAGATATATTCCCTATCTTTGTCGCTATAATTCTATAAATATGGATAAAACAGTGACTTGTTTCCTCCCTTTCGGGAATGCGGAACATACCTTCAATACCCTGAAGGTCCTGCTGGACTCGCCCGGCACCGCACACATCTACCTGCTGGCCAAACAGCCGGACCCTGCCTTCGGACTGCCGGAGCACTGCAGCTGGCTGGCGGCCGGCTCCTTGGGACAGACAGCCACCTTCGCCGCCATTGCGGCCAACAGCCGGACTCCCTACACGCTGCTTTACAGCAAGACCGAGGAGCTGCGGTTGGGGCCGATGGCACTGCAACGGATGACGGACTATCTGTCTGTCCCGACCTGCGGAATGGTGTATGCCGACCATTACCAGCAGAAAGCAGGGGCCTTAACGGCCCATCCGGTCATCGACTACCAACCGGGCAGCGTGCGCGACGACTTTGATTTCGGCTCCTTGCTGCTCTACCGCACGGCCTGCCTGCAGGCTGCCGTTGCCGAGACCGGCCTCGAACCTCCCTGCCGCCATTCGGCTGCATACGCCATCCGACTGGCCCTGTCGCGCACGTCCGAACTGACCCACATCCGCGAATATCTTTATACGGAGATAGAGAAAGACAACCGGCTCTCCGGCGAAAAGCAATTCGATTATGTCGACCCCCGTAACCGCGAGGTGCAGATAGAGCGGGAGCAGGTCTTTACCCGGCATCTGCAGAAGACCGGCTGCTGGCTTCCGCCGGTGACACGCCGCATCTGTTTCAGCGACACCGGTTTCGCCTGCGAGGCCTCGGTCATCATCCCTGTGCGTAACCGTGTCCGCACCATCGAGGATGCCATCCGATCCGTCCTCAGCCAACAGACCGACTTCCCGTTCAACCTCATCATCATTGACAACCATTCTACTGACGGGACATCGGAAGCCATCGAACGCTATACACACGACGCACGTGTGCTGCATCTGGTGCCCGAGCGTGACGATCTGGGCATCGGCGGCTGCTGGTACTACGGCGTCCAGCATCCGCAATGCGGACGTTTCGCCGTCCAGTTAGACAGCGACGACCTATACAGCGGACCAGACACCCTGCAGACCATCGTCGACAAGTTCCATGCCGAAGGCTGCGCCATGGTCATCGGCTCCTACCGCATGACAGACTTCCAGCTGCAAACGTTGCCGCCGGGCGTCATCGACCACCGTGAATGGACCGCCGACAACGGCCATAACAATGCCTTGCGCATCAACGGACTCGGAGCACCGCGCGCCTTCTATACTCCTCTGTTGCGCCAAATAGGCATCCCCAACACCAGCTATGGCGAAGACTATGCGTTGGGACTGGCCTTCTCACGCCGTTACCTCATCGGGCGCATCTATGACGTGCTCTACCTGTGCCGCCGCTGGGAAGGCAACTCGGATGCCGCCCTCAGCATCGACAAAATCAACCGCAACAACGCCTACAAGGACAGCCTGCGCACCTTAGAGCTGAAGCAACGGCACCAGCTGGCAGCCACCTGCCCGGCCGGTCCGGCCTTCCTGCAACACCAGTTGGAGCAGTGGGAACCGGCACGCCGGCATCACGAGGCACTGGCGCATATCCAGACCCGTAACTTCCAGTTAGGGGCCTTAACGATAACGGCACAGTTCAATCCGGCCCGTGCCGTATCCACCTGTGCAGCGGTAGACACCGCCTCCATCGCCCGACGGCCCTGTTTCCTCTGCTTAGACCACAAACCGGCCGAGCAAGACAGCCTTCCGATGCTGCTCGACGAAACGTTTTTCTTGCGCATCAACCCCTATCCCATCCTGCCGGGACACCTCACCCTGTCAAGCCTGCGGCACGAACCCCAGAGCCTGGCCGGAAAGACCGACCGTCAATGGCCGGCACGTCTGCTGCAATGGTTAGAGACCAACTACGAGAAAGGCTATACCTTATTTTATAATGGAGCGGCCAGCGGTGCATCCGCCCCCGACCATCTGCACTTCCAGGCAGTCAAGGCGGCCGATGTCCCCTTCATCGCCCAATGGGGGCAGCTGTTGTCCACCGCCCGGTTGCTCGAAGAGCAGTCCGACGGTGCCGCCGTCTGCCGCCATTACCTCATCCAGGACTACCTCTGTCCGCTGCACGCCTTCATTACAGAGGGCGGTACACGCATCTGTCCCGACATGGCCGAACGCTATCTGCACACCCTGCCGCTACCGGAAGGCGAAAGCGAACCACGCTACAACCTGTTCGCATGGCGTGACCCGGCCGGACGCTTCGTCACCGCCTATTTCCCGCGCAAGGCCCACCGGCCTTCGTGCTACGGCCACGGACCCCACCAGCTACTGGTCAGTCCGGGTGCGCTGGACATGGGAGGGCTGCTCGTGACCCCCCGCCAAGAAGACTTTGACAGGCTGACAGGCAGCGACATACAGACCATCTTCGCCGAAGTGGCGTTGTCCTGACACTCCGGGAAGCCAAAGAATGAACCGCAACATCATACTACATTATAATTAACCTCAGACGAATGAAAGAACCTGAAATAAACGTAGGCATCGTGAATGCCCAAGAGCTACATTTCACACTCAACGCCAAATTCCTGGCCAAAGGCGAGACGGTCAGCGGAAACCAAGAAGTTTCCTTCCAGGAAGGCGGCATACTTTGGAACGGCAATGTTTACCGCGAACTGACCTTCACCCCTTTGGAGGAAACGGCCTCGTTCTCGCTGGACGATGTGACCATCGGACTGAACTTCCACTGGGAACGGCAGGAGACGCAGCACTTCCCCGGTACGCTGAAGTTGGTGGTGGACGAAGGGAAAATCACCGCCATCAACATCCTTCCCGCCGAAGCTTATCTGACCAGCGTCATCTCCTCGGAAATGAACGCCACCGCATCGCTGGAGTTCCTGAAAGCGCACGCCGTCATCTCGCGCAGCTGGCTGCTGGCGCAGATAGAAAGGCGCAACGCCCTGCGCACGAAAGAGAGCGGTTTCTTCCCATTCGTCAAGACCGACACCGAATACATCCGCTGGTACGACCGCGAGGACCACACCATTTTCGACGTATGCGCCGACGACCACTGCCAGCGCTACCAAGGCATCACCCGTGCCTCCAATCCGGTAGTGAGCAAAGCGGTACAGGCCACCCGCGGACAAGTGCTCATGTACAAGAACAGCATTTGCGACGCCCGCTTCTCCAAATGCTGCGGCGGCGTCAGCGAGGAATTCAACTACTGCTGGGAAGACAAGCAATACCCTTATCTGACGGCCATCCGCGACAGCCAGGACGAAACGGAACTGCCCGACCTCACCCAGGAAGAGGCGGCCAGCAAATGGATACGCACCTCGCCCAAGGCCTGGTGCAACACCAGGGACAACAGCATCCTGCAGCAAATACTGAACAATTACGACCAAGAGACACACGACTTCTACCGCTGGAAGATACGCTATACACAAGAGGAGCTGTCTGCACTCATCCGCTCGAAAAGCAAATGCGACTACGGACACATCATCGACCTGCAACCCGTGGAGCGGGGCAAGTCGGGCCGCCTCAGCAAGCTCAGAATCGTGGGCACCCTCAAGACGCTTGTCATCGGGAAAGAGCTGGAAATCCGCCGCACCCTGTCCGAATCACACCTGCTGAGTTCGGCTTTCATCGTTGACAAAGGCCCGTTGTCGGACGAAGGTGTCCCCGAATGGTTCGAATTGCTGGGGGCCGGCTGGGGACACGGTGTCGGACTGTGCCAGATAGGCGCCGCCGTCATGGGAGAGCAAGGATTCCGTTACGACGACATCCTGCTGCACTACTACAAGGGGGCCGACATCCGTAAACTCTATTAAATCCATCGCCGGTCATGAGAAAATCCCCGTGGGCATGGGTCCCTACCCTCTATTTCACCGAAGGCATCCCCTATGTGGTGGTCATGACCTTGTCATTGGTCATGTACAAACGGATGGGCATCTCCAATACCGACATCGCCTTGTACACCGGCTGGTTGAACCTTCCGTGGGTCATCAAGCCCCTCTGGAGCCCGTTTGTCGACCTGCTGAAGACCAAACGCTGGTGGATCATCGCCATGCAGCTCCTGATAGGAGCCGGCCTGGCAGGCATCGCCTTTACCCTGCCGACGGCGCACTTTTTCCAAGCATCACTGGCCTTGTTCTGGCTGCTGGCCTTCAGCTCCGCCACCCACGACATCGCCGCCGACGGCTTCTATATGTTGGGACTCACCGGACACCAGCAGGCGTTCTTCGTCGGCATCCGCAGCACCTTCTACCGCATTGCCACCATCACTGGGCAAGGACTGCTCATCATGCTGGCCGGCGCACTGGAGCAGCTGACGGACCATGTCCCGTATGCCTGGCAGCTGACCTTCCTGGTGGCTGCCGGACTCATCATCGCCCTGTGGCTGTATCACTGCTGTGCCCTGCCCCACCCGGCCGGAGACGCAGGGACCTCCCTGCATGACCGTCACCTGCTTAGGGACTTCTTCCGCACGTTCCGCTCTTTCTTCCAGAAAGAGCAAGCCCTCCCTGCCATCCTGTTCATGCTGCTCTACCGCCTGCCCGAAGCGCAACTGGCCAAGATGGGCATCCCCTTCCTGCTCGACCCGCCCGAAGCGGGAGGGCTGGGACTGAGCACCACCCAAATAGGATTCGCCCAAGGCACCGTGGGCATCATCGGACTGACGTTAGGAGGCATCCTGGGCGGCATCGCCGTGGCCCACGGCGGTCTGAAACGCTGGCTGTGGCCAATGGTGTGGAGCATCTCGCTCCCCGATGTGGTCTATGTCTTCCTCAGCTACACGCAGACCACCCATCTGCCCCTCATCAACAGCTGCATCTTCATCGAACAGTTCGGCTACGGTTTCGGTTTCACGGCCTATATGCTCTACCTTATTTATTATGCCAACAGCCTGCATCAGACGGCACATTACGCCATCTGCACCGCTTTCATGGCCCTGGGCATGATGCTGCCGGGCATGGCTGCCGGCTGGATACAGGAGATGCTGGGCTACCCCCACTTCTTCTTGTGGATTATGGCCTGCACGCTGGCCACCTTCGGAGTCACGGCCTTACTGAAAATCGATCCGGAATTCGGGAAAAAGCGATGACCCTCCTCCTCATGACCCTTGCCTTCCCGATAAGGTTAATAACCTTACGCCATTAAGGTTAATAACCTTGCGGGCATAAGGTTATTAACCTTGCTGCCTCAAGGTTATTCATCTTGCGGTTCCAGAAGGCCTCCGGCAAGGATATTTTCATCACTTTTTCGGGCAAACGGTTGCATTTGGCCCCTTCATTTATTATCTTGCAGATGATTTAACGCAACAAACCATCCAAAAAAGAAAAAAGAAGATGAAATACACACTCGTGATGCGTGGACATCCACGCTACCCAGAGCGGGGCAAGAAGGCGTATGCCTGCGCGCAATATGAAAAGACATTGTCCATGCAGGAGCTGATAGACCACATCATGCTCCACGGTTCCTGCTACCGGCCCGGCGACTACAAGGCCATCATCTCCACCATCGCCCATACGCTGGCCGAGAAAATGGCCGAAGGCTACAAGATAGACCTGGGCGAGCTGGGCAAGTTCTACCTTACGCTTGACTGCGAGGGGGCGGAGAGCATGAAGGAGTTCCAACCGGACAAGCATATCAAGGCGGTGCGCGTAAACTGGAATCCCGGCAAGGAGTTCCAGAACCTGAAGCAGAAGATGGAGTTCCGTGAAGATCTGTCCAGACGCTTGCAGAAAGAAACCCTCCAGATAGACAGGGAGTGGCAGCACAACAAGTACAGCCGGGAATCCGCTGATAAATGATCCTTCATCCTCCTCATCAGAGGGCACTGACGGCATCCGTCAGATCCTTATTCCTGCCGGGCACACATCAAAAAAAGGGGCAGATGTGCTATCTGTCCCTTTTCACTTGTACACCCTCAGGGATTCGAACCCTGGACCCACTGATTAAGAGTCAGTTGCTCTACCAACTGAGCTAAGAGTGCAACGAAGAGGTTCCTGGCGGATTCGAACCGCCGTGCACGGTTTTGCAGACCGCTGACTAAGCCACTCATCCAAGGAACCGATGGATTCCGGAAAACAGAAGGAAGAAGAGGTTCCTGGCGGATTCGAACCGCCGTGCACGGTTTTGCAGACCGCTGACTAAGCCACTCATCCAAGGAACCGTTCTCTTTTTGTCCTCTGTTTTTCTGAATTGCGTTGCAAAGGTACTACTTTATTTTGATTCTGCAAGTCTTTGGGCTCTTTTTTTTCGGCCATTCGGCAGCAACCACGCTCTTCTGTCGCATGTGCACAGCCGGAACAACCGCATCCACAGCCAGTTGCACCCGATTCCTTCCTTCTGAAAAAAAACGATAAACGGCGGAACAGATAGTACAGACATCCCGCCATCACTATTCCCACTACTATTTCCTGCATCATAATTCAGCGCATTTTGTTGTCCTTATACCCACCAACTGCCTACCTGATAGACCACAAAGGTGAGCAACCAGGCAAGCCCTGTGGTGTAACAGGCCGTGAACAACGCCCATTTCCAATGACCGGACTCGTTCTTGATGGCCACCAGCGTGGCGATGCAGGGAAAATAGAGCAGGACGAACAGCATATAGCAATAGGCGGTCAACGGCGAAATCGGGATGCGTCCGGCCAAATTCACGCTATCGGCATCGTCCTCATTGGTATAAAGGACGCTCAGCGTACTGACCACCAGTTCTTTTGCCCCTACTCCCGACAGAATGCCGATATCCATCTTCCAGTCGAAGCCCAACGGCTCCAGCACCGGTTCGATGGCTTTGCCCAACATGCCTATATAAGAATGTTCCTGCTGCTCGGCACCGGGCGCATAGGCCTCATGGCGGGGGTAATAGCCCAGAAACCAGATGATGATGGAGGCCACCATGATAATGCCGCCCATCTTCTTGAGGTACTGCGCCCCCTTCTCCCACGTATGGCGGAAGACGGATTTGGAGGTCGGCATACGGTAAGGCGGCAGCTCCATCACGAAGGGCGTATTGTCCCCCTTCACGATGAACCGGCTGAACACCCTTGCCAGCACCACCGCCAGCACGATACCCACCGCATAGATGGACAGCAGCACCAGGCTGGCATGACGGGGGAAGAAGGCCGCCGTCAGCACCATATAGATGGGCAGACGCGCACTGCACGAGATGAGCGGGGTCACCAGCATGGTCACCAACCGCGATTTGCGGCTCTCCACAATACGCGAGGCCATGATAGCCGGCACATTGCATCCGAACCCCATGATAAGCGGAATGAAGGACTTGCCGTGCAGCCCCATCTTGTGCATGATTTTGTCCATGATGAACGCGGCACGCGCCATGTAGCCGGAGTCCTCCATCAGCGAGATGAACAGATACAGCAGCAGGATGTTGGGCAGGAACACAATGACGCCCCCCACACCGCCGATGACACCATCGACCAGCATGTCCTTGACAGGTCCTTCGGGCAGCAGCCACTCGGCCAGGTGTCCTACCTGCCCTACCGCCCAGTCAATCCACTCCTGCGGATAGGCTCCGAGGATGAACGTGCACTCGAACATCACATAAAGGAACACGAAAAAGATAGGATACCCCCAGATGCGGTGGGTCACGATGCTGTCTACGATGCGGGTGAACTCTTCCTGGTCCTGCCGGTTGCAGGTGAACGTCTCTTTCAGGGCTCCCGATATGAAGCCATATTTGGCATCTGTGATGGCCTGCTCGCTGTCTTCGTTCAGCGACGTGCGGATGCGCTCCTCCTCTTTCTTGCGGATGGCCATCACCTTGTCCGCATTGGGCAGCACCTGCATCAGCAAGTCCTCGATGACCTTGTCGTTCTCCAGCAGCTTGATGGCCAGAAAACGGGTGGAATATTTGTAACGGATGTTCTCTTCTTTCTGGATGGCCAGCTTCACGGCATCGATGCTGCGCTCCAGCTCCGCTCCGTGGTTGATGTGGATATGGCGGATGAAGCTCTGGGGCTGGTAGCCCTTCTCCGACTCCAGGTGGCTGCCATATTTATGGTCGGGCACGTAGGCATCGTGCCATTGGCGGAACTCGCGCATGACCTCATTGGCTATCTCCTTCTTCTGCCCCACGAAGTCGGCCCCCTCATACAGGCCGATAATGACATGGAAGAGGTTGTCAATCCCTCGTCCGCTGCGGCTCACCGTCGGCACGATAGGCACGCCCAGCAATTGGCTCAGCTTCCTCACGTCCAACGTATTGCCGCTTTTCTCCAGCGCGTCATACATGTTCAGGGCTATCACCATCCGCTGGTTCATGTCAATCAGCTGCGTCGTCAGGTACAGGTTGCGCTCCAGGTTCCCGGCATCCACCACATTGATGATGACATCCGGTGTCTCCTCTACCAGATGCTTGCGCACATAGAGTTCTTCCGGACTATAGGCCGACAAGGAGTAGGTGCCCGGCAAATCCACCAGCCTGAACTGGTAACCCTGGAACTCAAAATGCCCGGCCTTGGCATCTACGGTCACACCGCTGTAGTTGCCCACATGCTCGTGTGCCCCCGACGCCACGTTGAACAGCGAAGTCTTGCCGCAGTTGGGATTCCCCACCAACGCCACGTTGATGGTACGCCGCTTGCCTTGCGCTATGGCCTTCAGCTCTTCTTCGGGCACAGGCACGGTTTCCGAAATCGTCCCTTGATAATGATGCTCTTTCATCAGTGTGCGCGCCTCTTCCTCACTCACAATCTCCACCATCCCGGCCTCCTGCCGGCGCAACGAGATTTCATATCCCATCACCTTGTACTTGATGGGATCTTTCAGCGGAGCATTCAGCAACACCTCCACCGTCTTGCCCTTGATGAATCCCATCTCTATCAGCCGGCGGCGGAAACCTCCGTGTCCCAGCACCTTGATGACGACGCCTTTTTCGCCTGTCTGCAAATCCGATAACTTCATGTTCTCTTTCTGATTGTTTTAGTGACCGCAAAGATAAAGCATCACCGCCAACCCCGCAAACTATTTAGATTCTTTTTAAATAGAGAAGCTGAAGTTTTTACCGGAAACGCTTTTTTCAAGGAGTGAGGCGGTGGGTTGGCAGCGGAATTTGTATCTTCGTGCCGAAGATATGAAACCAACAGCTATGTTCAGAAAGAAAGTCCATTTTTTCATTGTCCAAAAGCGGTTGTTGCCGGCACAGGCGACGGTCCTGGTAGCCCTGAGCGGCGGAGCCGATTCGGTGGCCCTGCTGCGGGTACTGCTTGATATAGGATACCGCTGCCAAGCGGCACATTGCAATTTCCACTTGCGTGGTGAGGAGTCTGACCGCGACGAGGCTTTTGTCCGGCAGTTATGCAGTCGGCTGGACGTTCCCCTGCACGTGACGGCCTTCGACACCCATGCTGTCGCCGCCCAAGAAAAAATCTCCATAGAGATGGCGGCCCGGCAGCTCCGCTATGCATGGTTCGAACGGCTCAAGGACGAGACTGGGGCCTGCGCCATCGCAGTGGCCCACCACCGGGACGACAGTGTGGAGACACTCCTGCTCAATCTGGTCCGCGGCACCGGCATCGCCGGCTTGTGCGGCATCCGCCCCGTCAACGGGTCTGTCGTGCGGCCGCTGCTTTGCGTGAGCCGATCCGAAATACTCGGTTATCTTGCCTCGATAGGCCAGGACTACGTTACGGACAGCACCAACCTGCAGGACGTGTTCACGCGCAACAAGATACGGTTGGACATCCTGCCGCTGCTGCAAGACATCAACCCGGCCGCCAGTGCCTCCATCGCAGCTACAGCCGACCGCCTGGCCGATGTGGAGGCCGTCTACCGCAAGGCCATGCACGAGGCGTGCCGCCGGGTGGAGCAAGAACCGGGACACATCAGCCTCACACAACTGTTGGCCGAAACCTCCCCCCAGTCGGTCTTGTTTGAACTGCTGCATGACAAAGGATTCAATGCGGCGCAGTTGCAGGACATCTGGCACAGCCTGTCCTCCACATCGGGCCGTCTGTTCCGGTCCGACCGCTACGAACTGTTGCGCGACCGCGATGCGTTCCTGCTACGCCCGCTACACGCGGCGGCCACCTGCCTGCCGCTCCTGCACAGCCGCTTCTTCGTAACGACCACCGCATTCGAGGTTCCCCGCCGCACCGACAGAGCCTATCTGGATGCCGACTCCCTGCCTTCAGACCATCTGATGATCCGCCGTTGGCAGTCGGGCGACCGGTTCGTCCCCTTCGGCATGAACGGCTTCAAGCGGGTGCGCGACTATCTGCGCGACCACAAGTTCTCACGTTTCCAGAAAGAGGAACAATGTGTGGTGTGCAGCGGGACAGAAATCGTATGGTTAGTGGGCGAACGCACCGACAACCGGTTTCGGGTCACCCCACAGACACGCCGCATCGTAGAGATATGGTGGTCATAAGCAAAAGGCCGCCTGGCAACTATCTCCTGCTAAGCTACTGATAATAAGATGACAGACAGCATGGATGTGAAACAAACAAAATTATTTCAAAAAATAATCCGCAGAACATTTGGCAGATTCAAATAAACATCCTACCTTTGCAACCGCAAACGAGAAAACAAGCACTCTTAGCTCAGTTGGTAGAGCAACTGACTCTTAATCAGTGGGTCCAGG
>CAMAFR010000051.1 GCA_945833835.1 uncultured Bacteroides sp. | reverse complement strand
CTGCATTCAGATGATGCTTAACAAATATTTTCGATGATTTCAAAACAGTTTCTCACCATTTTGGGAGGTATATTTACAAATTATGGAGCGATTTTTCTCTCTTCTCTCCTCTACAATAGTTGAACTCCATTATCGTTGGGAAGTGGAAAGGCAAACGTTTTGAAATCTGTTTTTTGCTTTTTTTCATTCCCGCCAATCTATTTTCGGGGCGCACGAAAATCTGTTTCTCGTCTGTTCCCACTCTGGCAAATCTGACTTTTGACCCTTTTCCAATCCAACTAATCTGACTTTTGGCGGTTCCCAATCTAATCGGTCTAATTGGGGGCCGTTCTTCCTCCAACCCGTCTGACTTTTGACATCTGTTGTCCAAAAACCGGGGGAGGCAATCTGATTTCCTATCTGATTTCCCTGTTTTTCCATCTGAAAACACCGTTTTTGAGGGCCTGAAACAATCTAATTTATTTCTTTGTAATACAGATACTTACGATTAGTTTTGCGGCAATTCTACGACAGCGGTAACCGGGCCAAGCGCAGGACCGTAGGCCATTTCGCACTGTCTGTCGGAGAAGCAGGCCCCCTCTCGGCGAAATGGAGGGTTTAGCCGGAAAGAAAATTATATGATGAAACAATTTTTTCAGATTTATCCCGCTCCGGTCACGAACGTGACGGGCGGAGAGGAGAAGAGCCTTGCAGATGTGTACCGCTACATTACGTCCTCCCCTAAAGCACAGGAGGCCACCGGGCGGTACCGCCAGCTGCTCAAGGAGGTGGAAGAAGGCAAGGCCACCACAGACGAGGCACGCCGCTTCAAGGCGCGGCACTTTGATTGTGCCTGTTTCTCGGGCACGTTCAGTCTGCGGCGCGACGACCGGCTCATCCGGCACAGCGGACTGCTCTGCCTCGATTTCGACCATGTGGGCCATCTGGATGTGCTCTGCGCCTTGCGCACAAAGCTGGTGGCCGACCCGCATTTCACCACCCGGCTGGCGTTCGTCTCGCCGGGCGGCGAGGGGCTGAAGTGGGTCATCGACATCGACACCCAGCGGTGCGGGCACCGCACGTGGTTCAAGGCCGTGGCTAACTATGTGGCCGCCGCCTACGGTCTGGAGGCAGACCGCCAGTGTGTCAACGTGTCGCGCTGCTGCTTTCTGCCCTATGATGCCGACTGCTACGTGCATCCGGCTGTCCTTGGTACGGCAGGAGGCGGTGGGGAGGAGGACCTTGGCCGTCCCTTGGAGTATTTCGACCCGGAGGCCTGGAGCCGGGCCGGGGAGGGCGGCGACACGTTTTCGCCGATGCCGACAGACGGCCATGAGCCGGCGGACGATCTGGATTTCCTGGTCCGGCGGCTGGCGGAACAAGGGGTCTGCCTGACGGAAGACTACCACGACTGGATACTGGCCGGCTTTGCGCTGGCCAACGACCTGGGCCAGGCGGGAAGGCAGTACTTTCATGAGCTCAGCCGCACGAGCACGAAATACGAGGCAGGGGAGTGTGACCGAAAATTTGACAACCTGCTGGGCACGCACCGGCAGGGCATCCACCTCTGCACCTTGTTCTGGATGGCCCGGAACAGGGGGGTGGACCTCCGCCGGACGGACAGCCCACGGACGCTTCCCCCAACGGCCGGCCCGGGGACTGCGGCCGCCACTTCCGCCACTTCCGCCATTCCGCCAACTGGCACAACACCCCCAAAAGAGGAAGAAATTAGAGAAAATGCCGTTTTAGAAGAAGAAATGCCACTTGGCGGAATGGCGGAAGTGGCGCTTCGTACCGGCAGGACCTTCACCGACCAGGTGGGCGATGAAGACTGGCCGGGGTTCCTGCGCGAGGTGCTCGACAGCCAGTCGGACACCGTGTCGAAAGACAAAATGATACTGGGCGTCCTCAATGTAGTATCGGGACTGATGCCCAAAAACATTTACACTATCTACGACCGGAAAGTCGTCTACACTTCGCTTTACAACATCATCTATGGCGGTTTCGCCACCCGGAAAGGCGACCTGGAGGCGTGCCGCCTGCTGGCCAAGCCCGTCAAGGACGAGATGCGCCAGGAGTATGAGCGGCAAAAGGCGGAGTATGAGCTGCTGAAGGCGCTCTGGGAGGGCACCCCGAAGAGCAAGCGCGGCAGGCAGCCGGAGGAACCCGTGTACCGCTCGCCTTTCATCCCGGCCAACAGTTCCGCCTCGGCGGTCTATCGGGCGTTGGACGCCAACGACGGGTGGGGCCTGATGTTCGAGACGGAGGCCGACTCGCTGACCAACATGCTCAATATAAGGGAGTATGGCGACTTCACCGACCTCTTGCGGAAGGCGCACCACCACGAGACGTGCAGCCTGATGCGTTCCACTGAGCACATCCACCTGGAGGTGGAGAGACCCCGGCTCTCTGTCTTCCTCACCTGCACCGGCTCGCAGCTGCCCCGGCTGCTGTCGCCCGACAACGTGGCCAACGGCCTTGCCTCCCGTTTCCTTTTCTATGGGCTGCCCCATGAGCAGGCGGAGTTCTGCAATGTGTTCGAAGGGCAGGATCGCACGCTCGAAGACATTTTCACGCCGCTGGGACAACGGCTGCAGGTGCTCTATCACTCCCTGTCCCGGCAGGGACGGCGGTTGCAGTTCGTCTTGTCCGACAGCCAGCAAAAGAGCTTCCTGGCGATGTTCAGAGAGATGCTCGCCGGGCAGCGCGACCTCTTGGGCGAGGGGTTCGACGGCTACGTCTTCCGCCTTGCGCTGGAGGGGGTGCGTTATGCCATGATACTGACGGCCCTGCGCCGCCTGTCTGACCGACCGGAGGCGGACGACGGCCTGTTCGACGAAGATGAGCAGGCCCTGCCCTGCGACGACCGCGACTTCCGTACGGCCATGATCATCGTCGGCTGCCTCGTCAACCACACGGCCCGTGTCTATACCGTCATCGGGCAGGAGGTGTGCGACCCCTTTGCGAACGCCTCGGCGCGGATTGACCCGAAACAGAGAGCCTACTGGAATGCCCTGCCGGCCGGGCGTGAGTTCACCACTGCCGATGCCCTGAAGACGGCCAAGCAGATGGGTATTTGCGAACGCACGGCCCAACGTTGGCTGAAATCGCTGAGCGACACTTACGAGGTGCTGACCTCCGTGCGCCGAGGTGTGTATCTCAAACCCGGCAGAAAGGAGGACTGACAGGATGGAAGCGTTCAAGATTCGCCCGTACACGAAGAAGGAGCTGGCCCTGTGCTATTTCCCCGACAGCCTGAACCCCCACTCGGCGGTGAACACCCTGATGGGGTGGGTCAACCGCTGCGAGCCCCTGCGCCGGGAGCTGGAGGCCGCCGGCTACCGCAAGACGGACAAATGGCTCTCGCCACGCCAGGTGGAGCTCATCACCCGCTACTTGGGCGAGCCGTAACGTCCTCGAATCGTATGCCATCGTACGGCATCGTCCGTGCGTTTCCGCCCGCCGCCGTATCTTTGTGGTGTTCTTCCAAGGGCAGCAGCAGAGGCGGTGGCAGGGCCGTGGCTCTAATGATCCTCTAATATGCCTCCCAAATGCCTCCCAAGTGCCTCTAATGTTTCTCTAATCCGGAATTAGAGGATGATTAGAGAATGATTAGAGAACGATTAGAGGATGATTAGAGGATAGTGGGAGGCACGGCCGAAGCAAGGCGGAAGGACAGGCTCCAACAGTGGGAAAAACAACCGATTTGTCAAACCAAAGACCCGAAGTCCCCAAAGGTCGCCTCCGGCAGCGGAGGTTCATGGGGGGACACCAAGCATTATGGCAGAATTGAACGGAATTCTTTCCAAGCTCACCGGCTCGGCCGGCCAGCTTACCTTCCGGCGGGTGAAGGGCCGGACCATCGTCAGCGAAAAGACCGCTATGACCACCAACAGCCGCACCAGCGCGCAGCAGCAGCACCGCCTGCGCTGGACGAACCTCATCAAGATGTACAGCGGGGTGGCTCCGTTGCTGAACGGGGCGTTCGAGAAGAAGTCGCCGCGGCTGAGTGACTACAACATGTTCATGAAGCTGAACTTCGCCTCCTCCAAGATTTACCTCACCAAGGGCGAGGTGACGGCGAACGCCTGTGTGGCGGCTCCCTATCAGATTACGATGGGCTCGCTGCCCGGCATCCGGCTGACCGGCGAGGCGGGGGCTTCGGTGACGGACATCCGCCTGGGCTCGCTCGCCATCGGGCCGGACACGACCGTCCGCGAGTTTTCCAACGCGGTGGTCACCAACAACGCGGACTATGACTACGGCGACCAGCTGTCCTTCCTCTTGGTGGTGCAGCAGACGGACGAGGTGACGGGTTGCCCGCAGTGCCGGTTCTACGGCGAGGCGGTGGTGCTCGACAAGAACGCTGAGGCGCGTCTGCACGACTGTGTGTCGGGGCGTGGCTTCTCGTCGGTGGGCGGACAGCTGGCCTGCTCGCTGGACGACTCTTTCCAGGGGGCGTATGTCTGGGTGCACACGCGCCTGCAGAAGGGCGTTACGCTGGTCTCCACCCAGAAGCTCGTGGTGAAGAACGACCTCTACGAGGCGTATAGCAGTGATGAGGCTTACCGCCGTGCGGTGGCCACCTACGGGGGCGAGACGAACAACTTCCTCACTCCCGTCGGGGGCACGGAGGCAGTGCGCCTGCCTGCCGGAGGCAGTACGGATGAGGATCCGGGCTCTGACCCGGAGAACGGCGGCTCTGACCCGGAGAACGGCGGTGGCAATGAGGACACCGGCGGTGGTGGCGGTACGGAGGAGGGTGGCGATGATGGCCCTTCGTTCGGATAACAGGGAAATGAAGAGTGCAGAATGAAGAGTGAAGAATCTTCCACGCTTGTCATCCTGAGCAAAGCGAAGGATCTGTCCACATAGCGCAGCCAAAAATCGGTAGCGGTCTACAGATGTTTCGCTTCGCTCAACATGACAGGGAGAGGAGAAGATTCTTCATTCTTCACTCTTCATTCTTCATTTCCAAGAGCTGTTTCGCTTTCGCTCAACATGACAGGGAGAGGAGGTGATTCTTCATTCTTCACTCTTCATTCTTCATTTCCAAGAGATGTTTCGCTTTCGCTCAACATGACAGGGAGAGGAGAAGATTCTTCATTCTTCACTCTTCATTCTTCATTTCCAAGAGGTGTTTCGCTCTGCTCAACATGACAGGAAAATAAAGAATGCCAACTGATTGTTTTATTTATCGTGCATTTGTCGCAGTAAGTCTTCTTCCTCTTCTTCCTGCTTTGCTTTTCTTTCTTGTTCCTGCTCCCATTCGATGGTGTCACGTGACCTATCCACCGGTGAATCAGCATTGGCCCAACCAATCAGGAAGATAACTACGAGTATTGCAAGACCCAATATGGTTTGGAACAATTCTTCGATGGTTTGGCAAAATTCTTCATAACTAACGGTTACGACGCAATACAAAATAAAAGGGCTGATTAAAAGGGCTCCAATGATGATGAAGTAGGTTGTTGTGTTTTTCATAAATAAGGTTTTTATGGATCGGGGTATTGCAAAGTTATATTTCTTTTTGGAAGAATCAACCCCTGCCCTGACAAATCTGCCCTTTCCGCAGCAAATACTTTGCAAGAATCATCGGTAATACACAAAATTGCAGTATTTTTGTCACCTATGAACATTTTCTTCTAACTTAGCATTCTGATTTCTATGGATTTACTGATTGTCATTCAGTTGCTTGTGGTGTTGTTGGCCCTCTACGTGGGGGCACGTTATGGTAGTCTGGCCTTAGGAGCCATCTCGGGTATCGGATTGGCCATTCTGGTGTTTGGCTTCCAGATGAAGCCGGGCACTCCGCCTACCGACGTGATTTACATCATCGTGGCCGCCGTGACCTGCGCGGGCATGCTTCAGGCCTCGGGCGGCATGGACTGGATGATCCAGCTGGCCGAGAAACTGCTTCGCAAGAATCCGGGGCGGATCACTTTCCTCGCGCCGCTCTGCACCTTCTTCCTCACCGTGATGGTGGGCACGGGGCATGTGGTCTATACGCTGATGCCCATCATCTGCGACATCGCGCTCAAAAAGGGCATCCGGCCCGAACGCCCTTGCGGTGTGGCCAGCATTGCCTCGCAGCTGGGCATTACCTGCTCGCCTATTGCGGCTGCCGTGGCTTCGTTTGTGGTCATCTCCTCGGCCAACGGCTTCGAGGTGACCAACCTGCAGGTCATTGCCGTCACCATCCCCTCCATCTTGTGCGGAGTGATTGCCGCATCGGCGCTGAGCTACCGGCGAGGGCTCGACCTGGACAAAGACCCCCAGTTTCAGGCACGGTGTGCCAACCCCGAGACGTATCAGTACATGTATGGCAATACGGCCACGCTACTCGATGTCAAGATCAGTAAAGAGGCCAAGCGCTCGGTCTATATTTTCCTGGCCGCACTGGGCGTCATCGTGCTCTTCTCGGTCTGCCAGATAGCCGGTTGCGACCTTCGCCCGTCGTTCGCCACAGGGCAGCTTGATGCCAGCGGTGAGCCTGTGGTCAAGCCGCTCTCCATGAACATCATCATCCAGATTGTGATGATAGCCGCCGCAGCCTTGATGATACTCTTTGCCAAAGCGCAACCCAAGAAAGCCGTTGCGGGTGCCGTGTGGCAGTCGGGCATGGTGGCTGTGGTGGCCATCTATGGTATTGCCTGGCTGGCCGATACCTTCTTCGGCAACTACATGGAGGCGATGAAGGCTGGGCTGGGCGGTATTGTAGCCCAATATCCCTGGGCCATCGCTTTTGTCTTCTTCACCGTGTCGGTGCTGATCAACTCGCAGGGTGCGGTTGTGGTCTCCATGTTGCCTTTGGCCTACTCGCTCGGCATCCCAGGCCCCGTGCTGCTCGGTGTCCTTCCCAGCGTCTATGGCTACTTCTTCATCCCCAACTATCCCTCGGATATTGCTACGGTCAGCTTCGACCGCTCGGGCACCACGCGGATTGGCAAATACCTGCTCAATCATTCCTTCATGATGCCCGGTCTGGTCAGCGTCGCCGTAGCCACCGTAGTGGCCTATCTCATCACAAGCGTTTTCTTTTAAATGAAGAACCGATTTAAATGAAGAATGAAGAACGAAGAATGAAGAATCTTCCCTTCTCCCTGTCATGTTGAGCGAAGCGAAACATCTGTAGACCGCTACCGATTTTCGGCTGCGCTATGTGGACAGATCCTTCGCTTTGCTCAGGATGACAAGCGTGGAAGATTCTTCATTCTTCACTCTTCATTCTTCATTTAAAGGGTGTTCCCTTCGTTCAGCTTCTCGTCGATGGCGGCGATTTTCTTTTTCACCAGCTCCATTTCGGCTTTCAGCTTCTCTATCTTGCGTTGCACTTCCGTCACGAGGCTGTTGCCTTTCTTCGACGAGAGGTTCAGGAATCCCAGGTTGTTCTCGTAGGTCAGGGCCTCGCTCTTCAGGCTCTCGTAGGTGCGCACCAGTTTCTCGCGGTCGCGGTACAGTCCGTCGCCCCCTTTGCTGACCGTGGTCTTGAACTTGTTGAGTTTCTTCTCGGAGGCCGAGAGGTTCAGCCGGTCGAAGAGCTTGTCCACCAAGTCGTGGAACTCCTTGAAGAGGCGGTCTTTCTCCTTGTAGGGCACGTGGCCTACGGCGTTCCATTCCTTCACCAAGCGGCGCACCTGGTCGGAGGTGTCGCCGTCTGTCGTGCCGGCGGCATAGAGGGCGGCGAGCTGCTTGATGATGTCCTCCTTTTTGTGGAGGTTGTCCGTCTCTGCCGAGCGTTGCGAGGAGGTCATCTTGCCTTTCTGCTCGAAGAAGTAGTCACAGGCGCCGATGAAGCGTTTCCAGACAGCGTCGGAGTGTTTTTTGGTCACCGGTCCGATGGTCTTCCATTCCTTCTGCAGGCGGGTGAGCTCTTCGGAGGTGGCCTTCCAGTCGGTGCTGTCCTTCAGGGCTTCGGCGCGTTCGCACAGGGCCTTTTTCTTGTCGAGGTTGGCGGCCATGCTCTCCTTGATTTGTTTGAAGAAGACGGCCTTGCGCTGGAAGAAGTCGTCGCAGGCGGCGCGGAAGCGTTCGAATATCTTGACGTTCATCTTCTGCGGGGCATAGCCGATGGTTTTCCATTTGGCCTGCAGGGCCAGGATTTCCTTGGTCTTGTCTTCCCAGTCGGCGAAGGTCTTGAGGGTGTCGTATTCGATGGCCTCGGCTATCTCGCAGATCACGGTCTTCTGGTCGAGGTTGTTCTGCTCTTTTTCCTTCAAGGCCTCGAAGTGCTGCTGGTGGCGGCGGTTGACGGCGGTCGAGGCGGCCTTGAAGCGTGCCCAGACGTTCTCGCGGAGCTCTTTGGCCACGGGGCCGATGCTGCGGAACTCCTGGTGCAGTTTCTGAAGCTGGTGGAAGGCGGAGACCACATCGGCCTCTTCGGCCAGTTTCTCGGCGGCTTCGCACAGGCGGGTCTTCTGCTCCAGGTTCTTCTTGAAGTCGTATTCGCGGAACTCGTTGTTCAGCTTGACGCGGTCATAGAATTTCTCGGTATAGAGCTGGTAGGTCTTCCACAGCTCGTTCACCTTGGCGGCGGGCACCTGCTTGATGTCGTTCCATTCCTGCTGCACCTGCTTGAATTCGTTGTAGATTTTGCCGGTGTCGTCGGCCGTGTCGATGAGGGCTTTCATCTTGTCGAGGAGGGCCAGTTTTTTCTGCAGGTTCTCCTCTTTTTCCTGTTCCTGCTCGGCGGCCAGGACACTTCGCTTTTCTTTGATGGAACTCATCACTTCCTTGAAAGTGATTTCCAACGGGTCTGGCACGGGGATAAACTGCTCATCGTCGCCGCCTGCCTCCGCAAAGGCCTTGCGTGCTGCTTCCTGCTCTGCCTTGTGCAGTTTGTAGAAAGATTGTTTCAGGGCGTCAATCTCCTGTTTGTCCGCCTCGCAGGCGTTCAGGTCGATTTCCCGTAAACGGTTGATGATGTCTTCTTTCGATGTTTTGGGAGCGCAAGAAACGGTTGCTGTTTCGTTGTCGGCAGGAACCGGAGCTACGGAAGTTACTTCCGTGGCTTCAGTGGTAAGACGGTTGGTTTCATTTAATTCCATCGTAGTATAGATTTTTAAGATGCTGATGTATCTGCTTAGTCGAGATACCACCACAAATTAAGCTAAAAAAATCTGTTTTTTTGCTGAATCAGCGAAATATTTTTAGAGAAAGATGGAAAAAATACCATAAAAAGGGGAGAAATCACCTTTCGGGCCGCTCCGTGCCGGAGGATGTCCCGTCTTATGTCGGGCCTCCGGCGCGGCAGGCGTTTTCCCCTCAGGAGAGCAGCACGGTGATGCTCATGTAGATGAGCATGCCGATGATGTCGTTGGTGATGGAGATGAAGGGGCCGGTGGCGATGGCGGGGTCCACTTTCAGCTTCTCCAAGGTCATGGGGACGAGGGTGCCGAAGATGGAGGCGAACATGACCACGGCAAACAGGCTGATGGACACGGAGTAGCACACGGTGGCGGTGGGCCCGAAGCGGATGAAGTTGTACATGTAGACCAGCATGGAGATGATGGTGGCGTTGATGAGGGCCACGACGGACTCTTTGAGGATTTGCTTCCAGGTGTTGTTGGAGTCGAGCGAGTTGTTGGCCAGGCCCTGCACCACGAGGGCGGAGGACTGGGTGCCTACGTTTCCGCCCGTGCCGCCGATGAGCGGGATGTAGAGGGCCATTTCGGGGTGGGCGGCGAAGGTGGTGTCGAAGTTGCCCAGAATCATGGAGTTGGCGATGCCGCCCAGCATGCCGATGATGAGCCAGGGCAGGCGTGCGGTGGTCTGGCGGATGACGTTGTCGTCCGACTCCACGTCTTTCGAGAGACCGGAGGCCAGCTGGTAGTCGCGTTCGGCCTGTTCGCGCACCTCGTCCATCACGTCGTCTACGGTGATGCGCCCCACCAGCCGCCCGATGCTGTCCACCACCGGCACGGCCACCAGGTCATATTTCTCGATGGTCTGCACCACGTCCTCTATCGGAGTGTCCACCCGCACGGAGATGGGCTCCTTGCGCATGACGTGCTTCACTTTCGACACCGACGGGCTGGTGATCATCCTTTTCAGGGGGAACACCCCGCGCAGCCGTTCGTCGTCGTCCACCACATAGACGTAGTAGATTTCGTCCATGTCCTCGGCCTGGATGCGCATCTCGCGCAGGCACTCGGGCATACTCCAGTTCTCGTTCACGATGACCATCTCGGTGCCCATCAGACCGCCGGCGGTGTCTTCGTCATACTTCAGCAGGTCTACGATGTCGCCGGCCTGCTCGATGTCCTCGATGTGCGAGAGCACTTCCTCCTGCTTGTCCTCGTCCATCTCGCGGATGATGTCCACGGCGTCGTCCGTGTCCATGTAGTCCACGAAGCGTTTGGCGATGGTCTCCGAGGGCAGTATGTCGAGGAATTTCTTGCGGGCGTCCTCGTCCATCTCGATCAGGACGTCGGCTGCCTTCTCATTGTCCAGCAGGAGGTAGATGTAGCGGGCCTCTTCGGTGTTGAGCTCGTCGCAGAGCTCGGCGATGTCGGCGGGGTGCAGTCCGCCCAGCAGGTCTTTGAGCTTGTCCGACTCCTTGTTGGCTATCAGGTCCGAAAAATTGTTCAGTTCTTCGTTTTCCATGGGGCTGTTCGTTCCTTAAAGTGATACGTTGTCGCCGGAGGCGTGGTCGGCCAGGGCCTTCTCCACCTGGTTGGTCAGGTCGATGAAGGTCTGTACCGGGAGCTGTTCCGGACGTTTGTTGAAAATAGGGTCTGCGCTGAGGGGGTTGTCTTTGCCCAGGATGGGCGAGATGGAGTTGCGCAGGGTCTTGCGCCGCTGGTTGAAGGTGGTTTTCACGATTTGCCTGAACAGCCGCTCGTCGCAGCCCAGGGCGCGGGTGTCGTTGCGCGTCATGCGGATGACGGCGCTCTTCACCTTCGGCGGGGGGTTGAACACGTGCTCGTGCACCGTGAAGAGGTATTCCACCTTGTACCAGGCCTGTATCAGTACGCTCAGGATGCCGTAGGCCTTGCTGCCGGGGGCGGCGGCGATGCGCTCGGCCACCTCTTTCTGTATCATGCCGGTGCAGCAGGGTATCAGGTCCTTGTAGTCGAGCATCTTGAAGAAGATCTGGCTGGAGATGTTGTAGGGGTAATTGCCGGTGAGCACGAACGGGCGGCCTGCGAAGACCTCGTCCAGCCGCATCCGCAGGAAGTCCTGCCCGATGATGCGGTCGCCCAGGGCGGCGAAACGCTCGTGCAGGTAGGCCACCGACTCGGTGTCCAGCTCCACCACCTTCACTTCCCGGCCTTTGGGCAGCAGGAACTGGGTGAGCACGCCCATGCCCGGCCCCACTTCGAGGATGGGCAGGCCGGGACAGGCATCCACCGTGTCGGCGATGTCACGGGCGGTCTGCAGGTCGGTGAGGAAGTGCTGCCCCAAAAATTTTTTTGGCTTTACTGATTTCATTCCTTTACGTAATTCTGGGTTATGTTGCCGCAAGGTGTTATCTTTGCGGGCGTACAAAGGTAGCATTATTCTTTAAATGATGAGATAAGTTTTGGAACGAACTGCAATAAAAAAAACAATGAGCCGCGCGGCCCAACTGGCGCTTCCGCTGCTGCTGGGGGCCGCCATCTTGTTGTGGACGTATCACGGCTTTGACTTCGGTCATGTGTGGAGTGTGCTCGGCGGTGGGATAGACGGGCGGTGGATGGCGCTGTCGCTGCTGTTCGGCGTGCTGGCCCACCTGTTGAGGGGGTGGCGCTGGGTGCTGGCGCTGCGGCCGTTGGGCGAGTGTCCCCGCCGTGCCAACAGTGTGTATGCCATCTTTGTCTCCTATGCGGCCAACCTGGTGCTGCCCCGTGTGGGGGAGGTGTCGCGCTGCGGCATCCTGGCCAAGTATGACGGGGTGTCTTTCGCGCGGTCGCTGGGCACGGTGGTGACCGAGCGGCTGATTGACTCGCTGTGTGTGGCGCTCATCACGCTGGCGACGCTGCTGCTGCAGACCTCGGCCTTTGCCGACTTCTTCCGGCTCACGGGGACCGACGGCGCGTTTTTCCTCCGGCTGTTCGCCTCGACCAACTTCTACATCACCCTGGCCTGCCTGCTGGCGGTGCTGGTGCTGCTGTGCTGGCTGGTGGCCAACCTGACGGTGTTCGCCCGGTTGCGCGGGCTGCTGGGGAAGATCTGGCAGGGATGCCTCTCGCTGCGGCAGCTGGACAGCCCCGTGCTTTACCTCTTTTATACGGCGGGCATCTGGATGTGCTATTTCCTGCATTTTTACCTCACGTTCTATTGCTTCGGGTTCACCGCCGGGCTGGGCTGGATGGCGGGGCTGGTGTTGTTCGTGGTGGGCAGCATCGCCGTGATTGTCCCCACCCCCAACGGGGCCGGTCCGTGGCACTTCGCCGTCATCACGATGATGATGATGTACGGCGTTTCCAAGGACGATGCAGGAATTTTTGCCCTTCTGGTGCATGGTATTCAAACCTTTTTATTAATTTTGTTAGGTATTTACGGATTAGTGGCTTTGCCGCTGACAAACAAAACCATCAACTCGAAAAAAACAGTATTATGAGTGAGATTCTTTCTTTATCGCCACAGAATGTGTGGAAAAACTTTTATTCGTTGACGCAGGTCCCCCGCCCGTCAGGACATTTGGAGAAGATTCAGCGGTTCCTGCTGGACTTCGGCCGGCAGGCCGGAGTGGAGACTTCGCAGGACGAGGCCGGAAACATCATCTATCGCAAACCCGCCACTCCGGGCATGGAGAACAAGAAGACCGTCATCCTGCAGGCCCACATGGACATGGTGCCCCAGAAGAACAAGGACACCCGGCATGATTTTGTGAACGACCCCATCCAGACCTACATCGACGGGGAGTGGGTGCGGGCCAAAGGCACCACGCTGGGCTCTGACAACGGTATGGGGGTAGCCGCCATCATGGCCATCATGGAGGACAAGACCCTGAAGCACGGTCCGCTGACGGCACTCATCACCGCCGATGAGGAGACGGGCATGTACGGCGCGTTCGGACTGAAGCCCGGCACGGTGGAGGGCGACATCCTGCTCAACCTCGACTCGGAGGAAGAAGGCGAACTGTACATCGGCTGTGCCGGCGGCGAGGACCTGACGGCCACGCTGGAGTACAAGGAGGAAGAGACCGACCCCGACGACGTGGCCTTGCGCGTGACGCTGAAAGGGCTGCGCGGCGGCCACTCGGGCATCCAGATAGGATGGGGACACGCCAATGCCAACAAGCTGATGGCCCGCTTCCTGAATCAGGTCATTGCCTACGACGAGGCTTGCTTAGTGTCGTGGGAAGGCGGCAATATGCGCAACGCCATTCCGCGCGAGTGTGAGGTGGTGATCACGGTGCCTGCCTCGGAGGTGGAGGATGTGGAAGCCTTTGTGGGCGAATGCGAGCAGGTGTGGCGGGACGAGTTCGCCACCATCGAGGAAGACCTGAGCTTCCGGAGCGAGCGGGTGGACCTGCCGGCCTATATGGTGCCCGAGGAAATCCGCGACAACCTGGTGGATGCCATCTATGCCTGCCCCAATGGCGTTGAACGGTACATCCCCACCATCCCCGATACGGTGGAGACCTCGTCCAACCTGGCCATCGTGAAGATTGGCGGCGGCAAGGCGTCGGTACAGGTGCTCACCCGCAGCGCGCGTGAGTCGATGAAGGACTACCGCAACACGGCCCTCGAAAGCTGTTTCTCCATGGCGGGGATGCACGTGGAGCGCAGCGGCAGCTATTCGGGCTGGGAACCCAATGTCAATTCGCCCATCCTGCACGCCATGAAAGCTTCCTACAAGGCGCAGTTCGGTACGGAACCCGAAGTGAAGGTCATCCATGCCGGACTGGAATGTGGCATCATCGGTGCGGTGGTGCCGGGTCTGGACATGATTTCCTTCGGTCCCACGCTGCAGTGTCCGCATACGCCGGAAGAGCGTTGCCACATTCCGTCGGTCGGCAAGTTCTACGATTTCCTGCTGGCCACGCTGGAGAACGCGCCAGAGTAAACCGTTTAAATGAAGAATGAAGAACGAAGAATGAAGAATCTTCTCCTCTCTTCCCTGTCATGTTGAGCGGAGCGAAACATCTGTCAGCCGCTACTGATTTTCGGCTGCGCTGTGTGGACAGATCCTTCGCTGCCGCTCAGGATGACAAGTGTGGGAAAAGTGTGAAAAGCGTGGAAGATTCTTCATTCATCATTCTTCATTCTTCATTTTAATGAACTCTTTGTAGGAAATTTTCAATATCCTGCTGTATCATTTTGTAGAGGGGGGAGCGTTTGTAGTTGATGTTTTTGTGGAGCACCTGCTCCACACTCATCAGGCTGCGTTCGTAGGCCGTCAGTTCGTTTTGCAGCTGCACCCGGTGCAGGGCCAGGGCGTGTATCTGGTCTTCGCGTTCGCGGCGGAGCTGGGTGCAGACGGGAGTCAGCAGTCGCAGCACCACGTTGTTCATGATGTGGTGTCCTTGGATGAACATATAGGTGGTGTCGGGGGTGACCCCCAGTGTCAGCAGTTCCTCTTTCAGCTGCTCGATGGAGGGCAGTGCGTCCGGATGTTTCTTTTCGAGGGCATACAGTTTCTTGTTCACCCGTTTGGCCATCATGGCCAGGCTGTTGGCCGGGTTGCGGGGGCTCACCTGGTCCAGGCGGACGTAGGAGCAGAAGTCCAGCAGCGAGAACTCGGACAGGTTGTGGCAGCGGTAGAACCACACGGACCAGACGAAGAGCGGATGGGCGATGATGGAATATTGCCGCATGAACTCCGGGAAGTCGAGGAGGGGATGGTCGTTCAGGGTGGCCATGACGCACACCTCGTGCAGCCCCTCGGCATAGCAGTGGTAGTTCTCGATGGCATAGGCGTAGGTCTGCATCACGTAAGGGCAGTCCAGCATGTAGCGGGAGGTCTGGGTGCGTCCCTGCAGCAGGTAGTCGTAGTCGCTGTCCACGCAGGCAATCATGTTGTCGCCCAGGCGGTCGCCCAGTTGGTTCATCAGGACCGTCTTTTTCCCTTTCGCCAGCGAGTCCTGCGAAGGGAGCATCACTTCGAAATAGCGTTTGTCGTCTTCGTAGTCGGCGAGGATGGAACGCCAGAAAGAGATGTCGTCATAGCTTTCCACGTAGGCCACGATGCGGCGGCGGGACCGTTTGGGCTTCAGGTTGTTGGCGGCATCCACATAGCGTGAGGACAAGTTGTCGGTGAGTCGTTTTCCCATGTCAAATCCGGATAAGTGTTGCAAGAATGAGTGAGTGTCTCAGGGTTCGGCCTTCCCGGGGGTGGCATACGAGGTGATGTCGCTCACCTCGGTCACGGCATCCATCCAGCCGTCCATGATGAGGGCCGGCGAGTGGGTGGTGAGGATGATCTGCACGTTCGGGTTCAGACGGCGGATGAGGGAGATGAGCTGTTGCTGCCACTCCACGTGCAGGGAGATTTCGGGCTCGTCCATGAACAGGGTGTAGTGCTGGTAGTCCTGCACCAGCACGGTGAGCAGGATGACCAGCATCTGTTTCTCGCCCGACGAGAGCTGGTAGGGAGTGAGGGTGTCGCCGTCCTGATCGAACAGGATCTCGTTGCTGCGCCGCAGAATCTTTTTTCCGGTTTCGCAGAACAGCTCGTCTATCAGGTCCTGGAACTCCGTCTTGGCCTTGGACACCTCGGTGGCCTTGGCGGCGTCTTCGGGCCGTCCGCTCGTCAGCAGTTCGATGATGCGGTTGCCGATGTTCACCTGATAGTCCAGGTAGCGTCGTTGCAGCTGGTAGAGCTGCCAGTCCAGTTCGGTGCGTACATTCTGGTTGCCGATTTTCTCTATCAGGGAGGAGCTGATCAGCGGCCGGTCGAAACTGCGTATCACGTTGTAGAGGATGTAGGTGGCGTCTTCGGGGTAGAACGAGAAGCGCACGCCCTCCTTGATGCCGTTGCTCAGCAGACCGCCTTCGAGCGCGTCCAGGCTTTTCACGGAGTTGTTCAGGATGGTGCTCTTGCCGATGCCGTTCACCCCGCTCAGGATGTTCACGTCGGGGCGCAGTTCCCACGAGATGTCCTTTCTTCCCCACAGTCCCTGTATTTCGATGCGTCGGATGTATGCTGCTTGCTTTTTCATGACAGAAGGTGTTTTTGTTGTTCGTTGCAAACAAATATAGCCTTTTTGGGGGAATAAATCACAAATCCGTCTTGCCTTTTTTTGAATCTCCTTACCTTTGCGCCATAAAATGAGTAGTATGAGCGAAAAGACACGGTCGGTATCCCCGCTGCTTCATCTTCAGCGTCATTATGAAGGGCTGAAACGGGAATACGAGTATGAGAAAGAGCAGTTCTGCCGGCAGACGGAACTGATGGGCGTAGGGCGCAAGGTGAAGCGCGGCATGTGCTGGTATCCGCTGCGGCTGGGGCGCAGCTACTACAATGCGCTCAACCAGCTGGTGATAGAGGTGGAACGCCGTGAGGACCTGGAGATAGAGCATCTGTTTGAGTACGGTCGTCCGGTGTGCTTCTTCACGCAAGACCTTTCGGGACGGCTGAGCTACCTGGACTTTGTGGCCACGGTGAGTTATGTGGACGAGAACCGCATGGTGGTGGTCCTGCCGGGGGCCGATGCGCTGGTGCGGCTGCAGGCCTGCGAGGTGCCGGGGGTGCAGCTGTATTTCGACGAGACCAGCTACCGGGTGATGTTCGAGGCGCTGCGGCGGGTGATGGAGGCCCGCGGCAACCGGGTGGCGGAGTTGCGCGACATCTGCTACGGCACGGCTCCGCTGGCCGAGTACACCTTCCGCCCGCAGTGTTTCCCCTGGCTGAACCGCACGCAGGAGGCGGCTGTCAACAAGGTGCTCCGTGCGAAGGATGTGGCCATTGTCCACGGGCCTCCGGGCACCGGCAAGACCACAACGCTGGTAGAGGCGGTCTACGAGACCCTCCACCGCGAGAACCAGGTGCTGGTCTGTGCGCAGAGCAACATGGCGGTGGACTGGTTCAGCGAGCAGTTGGTGGACAGGGGCGTGCGTGTGCTGCGCATCGGCAATCCCAGCCGGGTGAACGACAAGATGCTGTCTTTTACCTACGAAAGGCGGTTCGAGTCGCATCCCGACTATCCACAGCTGTGGAGCATCCGTAAGGCGGTGCGTGAGCTGTATGCCCGTAGCCGCAAAGGGGCGGAGCGGGAGTCGGTGCGGCAGAAAATCAATTCGCTGAAAGACCGGGCCAACGAGCTGGAGATCCGTATCAACGCCGCGCTGTTCGATGAGGCCCGTGTCATCGCCTGTACGCTGGTGGGCAGTGCCAACCGCCTGCTGGCCGGCTACAAGTTCGGCACCCTGTTCATTGACGAGGCGGCCCAGGCATTGGAGGCGGCCTGCTGGATTCCGATGCTGAAGTGTGACCGCGTGGTGCTGGCGGGCGACCATTGCCAGCTGCCTCCCACGGTGAAGTCGCCCGAGGCCTTGCGGGCCGGTCTGGGCACGACACTGATGCAGCGCTTAGTGGGCAGCCAGCCTGCCGCCGTGACCTTGCTGGAGGTGCAGTACCGCATGAACGACGCCATCATGCGTTTTCCGTCCGAGTGGTTCTACGGCGGGCGGCTGAAGTCGGCCCCCGAAGTGAAGTGCCGCGGCATCCTCGATTTTGATACGCCCATCGAGTGGGTGGACACGGAGTTGACGGACGCCCACGAGGAGTTTGTCGGCGAAAGTTACGGTCGCATCAACAAGCCCGAGGCCGAGCTGTCGCTGGACCGGCTCAAGGCCTACATCACGAAAATAGGGAAGGAGCGTTTCTTGAGCGAGCGTCTGGACGTGGGGCTGATTTCGCCCTACAAGGCGCAGGTGCAGTACTTGCGCCAGCTGATTCGCAAGGATGGTTTCTTCAAGCCGTTCCGCGATGTCATCTCCGTGAATACGGTCGACGGCTTTCAGGGGCAGGAGCGTGACATTATCCTCATCAGCTTGGTGCGTGCCAACGAGGACGGCCAGATTGGTTTCCTGGGCGACTTGCGCCGTATGAATGTGGCCATCACACGTGCCCGCATGAAGCTCATCATCCTGGGCAATGTGGCTACCTTGACCCGCCACGCCTTCTACCGGAAGCTGTATGACTATACCATTGGGATAAATGAAGAACCTCATTTAAATGAAGAACCGATTTAAATGAAGAATGAAGAATGAAGAATGATGAATGAAGAATGAAGAATGAAGAATCTTCTCCTCTCCCTGTCATGTTGAGCGGAGCGAAACATCTGTCAGCCGCTACTGATTTTCGGCTGCGCTGTGTGGACAGATCCTTCGCTGCCGCTCAGGATGACAAGCGTGGGAAAAGCGTGGACAAGCGTGGAAGATTCTTCATTCTTCACTCTTCATTCTTCATTTCCCTGTCATGTTGAGCGAAGCGAAACATCTGTCAGCCGCCA
>CAMAFR010000050.1 GCA_945833835.1 uncultured Bacteroides sp. | reverse complement strand
TCTTCCTCTTCAGACTCGCTAACTTGTATGCATATCCCCACTAAATTTCTACTGATCCACTCCATCGCCTCACGGCTGCAACCCGTGCACAGCCCTACTACCAGCAGCAGCCCTGCCAGCAGCCAACATGGATGTTTCTTCATAGCCGTTCCTCCCATCAAATGTTGCCACCGTCTTCCAGCCCTTCGTTGCTGACTGCAAAACCTTTTTCCACTTCCACTTCAATAATCTCTACTTTTGGCGCTTCATAGTTTTCCATAATACTGCTCTTTTTTATAGTTCATAATCTGCACAAATATAGAGATATTAAAATTATCCTACAAATGTTCGGGGGGTGGTAATTTTAAGCATTTGTTAATCTTTTCGTCTTTTCTCCCTTCTTTGCCGGAAGCGGCCCCCAGCCTGCCCCATTATTTGTACCCCGTGTGCTGCTTCAGGTTCTTGTTGAGCTCGCGGGCCTTGTTCGGAATGGGGAACACCGTCGTGTAGCCCGAGGACTCGCCAGGCAGCTGCGGACGCTCGTCGTAGGCAGCCGTGAAACGACGGAAACGAATCAAATCCTGACGGCGCCAGCCTTCCCACATCAGCTCCAGCAACCGCTCTTGGAGCACATTGTCGAGCGTGGCCGGACGGGCCCCCATGCCGACCCGGGCACGTACCTGGTTGAGCTCGGCCGAACCGTCCTCGCCGTTACGGATTTTGGCCTCGGCCATCATCAGCAGGACATCGGCATAACGGAACAGCACAATGTCATTGTTCTGCAGCTGTCCGTCGCTGTAGGCCGTGCGATCTATGGCATACTTGCTCATGCGGGCACCTGCCGTCTTCTCGTAAGGCGAGCCGCTCAGGTCGAGCTTGGCCTCCAGCGGGCTGTAGACCAACGGACGGCCATTGTCCAGATAAATCAGCTTGCCGTCTACCCGCACCGTGTCACTGAAGAAGTTGAGGGCGAAACGGCTGTCCTCCTGCGGAGTGGCATATCCGTATGCACGGACGGTGGAAACGGTGGCACACGAGCCGTTCTCCTGGTAGCGCGACAGGGCGGAGCCGTGGTTGTAGTGGAGCGAACGGAAGATGTTCTTGAATACGGTGGCGTACAGCATCTTGTCCATCGGAATGACGAAGATGTTCTCCATAGACGACTCGTTGTCGCGGGCAAAGTTGCGGGTATAGTCCGTTTCGAGCCGGTAGCCGAACGCCGTCAGCAGCCTGCCATAGGCCTGCACGGTCTGCCAGGCATTGAGCTGCTGCCCGTCTACCGTGAAGAAGATGTTCTTGCCCTCCAGCTGCACGCCGTCCGTCCAGTTGTCGTCGGCATAAATCTCGGCGTTCAGCGCCAGCTTCATCAGCAGGAACCACGCCACGGGGCGGGTGATGCGGCCATAGTAATAGTCCGTGAGCTGGCTCATGCTCTCTGGCAGGTAGGGCAACACCTCCTGCAGCTCTTTCACCACAAAGCGGAACACCTCGCTGCGGAAGCTCTGCTTCACATCGGGCAAGGCCACGTCTTGGGACACACAGAGGGGGATGTTGCCGAACATGTCGAGCAGGTAGTAATAGAAGAGGGCACGGATGGCACGCACCTCGCCTTGGCTGACCAGCTTCTCGCAATCAGTCAGCAGCGAAGCGTGCTGCTCCAGCCGCGCGATGGACTGGTTGCAGAGCACCACCACCTTATATAAATAGCTCCAGGTGTTGTAGAGGGCGGTATCGTCGGCCGTCCACTCGTGCAGGTAAAGGCCCTGCCAGAAACCGCCGTCGTACCAGTCGACCCCCCGGGTGGGCACCAAGGCCTCGTCGGTAGTGAAGGTGTTATAGTCGTACACGCCACGATAGGTGCCTTGCAGCCCTTCGCTGTCGGTAGTGCCACCGATATAATTATACAAGGTTACCACGGTGTTGAGATAGAGGTCGGTGTTGGTAGAGAAGGCCTCGTCCTCCGTGAGCTGGCTTTTGGGATTTTCGTCGAAGCAGGCCGTACACCCCAACAGACACGCCAGCAGGTAAACATATTTCTTCATAAGAGACTACAGTTTAAAGAATGATTAGAATTGGATGCTGAAACCCACCGAATAAGAACGGTAGACGGGATACGAACGCTTGTCGTCGATGCCCAGCGTGTTGTTCACCACATGGCTGTTGATCATCGGGGTCAGTCCGCTGTAGCCCGTGATGGTGCCGAGGTTGTTGACGCTGCACGACAGGCGCAACGAACTGATGTACTTGGAGCGTACCGGCACGTTCCAGCCCACCGTGAGGTAATCGAAGTTCAGGTAATTGCCGTTCTCCAACCAGTAGTCGGTGGCCGTCTGGTCCTGGATGTTGCGGGCCGGCGCCTCCTTCATGACATTGTAGGCGGGAAACGAGGCCATGTTCATATAGGTCAGCGAGGTGCCGTTGTAAATCTTATGGCCGAAGGCACCGTTCATCTGCAGCGACACGTCGATGTTCTTATACCGGAAGCCGATGTTGGAGCCCAGCATCAGTTTCGGGGTGGCCTGTCCGGCCACGTAGCGGTCGCCGCCATCGTCCAGACTGATGACCCCGTCCTCGTTCAGGTCGGCAATGGCATACGTATAGCTGCCGTCGGCCTCCTGCTGCAGGCCGGTGCAATGGGGCAGGTAGAATACGCCCAAGGGCTGACCTACTATCTGATAGACAATGTTGTTGTTGCCTCCGTGGAAGCCGGCACCGTTGAGCGACCCGATGGGCGAGACGTTGGCGGCGGTCATGGCCGTACCGTTATAATCGCCGCTCAACGAGATCAGCTTGTTCTTCTGCCAGGCAAAGTTGATGTTGACATTGAGTTCCATGTCCTTCTTGCGGAGGGGAGTCACGCTCAGGCCAATCTCCAGACCGCTGTTGCTCATGCTGCCGATGTTGGCCAGCAGCTTGTTGTAGGCAAAGGGCGGCACGGGCACATCGTATTCGTAGAGCATGTCGGTGGTCTTCGAATAATAGTAGTCGGTGGTGAGCACCAGGCGGTTGTCGAAGAAGCCCCATTCGGTGCCCACGTTGAACGTGCCGCGGGTCTCCCATTTCAGGTCGGGATTGACGTTCCGGATGGTGGACATCGTGACGACAGGCGCGCCGAACGCCGACACCACCCCGTTCTGCTGCATGAGCTGCATGGAATAGTAGGAACTGATGCCACCCAGGTTGCCCGAAAGGCCATAGCCGGCACGCAGCCGCAGCTGGCTGAGCCAGGACACGTCCTGCAAGGCCCGCTCCGCCTTCAGGTCCCACTCGGCGGAAGCCGACGGGAACACGCCCCAACGGTTGTTGTCGCCCACCATAGAGCTGGCATCGGCACGGGTGCTGACGGTCAGCTTGTAACGGTCGAGCAAGGTGTAGCTGACGCTTCCCAGCACGGAGCCCAACGAGGGCGCCTCGTAACTGCTGCCCGTGCCTCCGTAGGGACGGAGCGAGCCGGCGCCGAGGTTATGATAGCCAAACAGATTGGTGGTGAAGCCTTTCACCAACGTCCAGAACGCGGTCTTGCGCTGCTTCTGGTACTCGCCCAGCAGCAGGACATCCAGCTGGTGGGCCCCCCAGCGGTGGCCGTAGTCTACCGAGACATTGCCCAGCCAGTCCTCGCTCTTCTGCTCGCCGCGATAGGCCTGGCCCTGCGCCCACACCCAGGTGGGGCAGAACTGCGCATTCTCTTGCGAGGTGTACGAGTAAGACCCGAACAGCGACAGCGACAAGTCGCGCAAGAGTTGGAACTTGAGCCGCAGGTGGGTGTTGAAGTTAAGGTATTTCACATCGTCTTTCAGCTCTAGCAGCGGGGCGGGATGCTCTATCTGCGAGGCGGTGGAGTTCTTGGTCCATCCGCCCGAGGCGTTCTTTCCGGTGGTGATGGTGGGGTTCTGCGAGGCGGCGGAATAGAACAGCCGCTGCTCGTCGAACAGCTCATGGTTGCTCTGTGAGGAGCCGAAGACCCCCATGTCCACGGTGAGCCGGTCGTCGAAAGCCCGCTGCGAGAGGTCGAGCTTGGCCACGAAGTTCTGGTAGTCGTTGGTCTTGACCACCGTATTGTTGTCCATATAGCCGATGGAGGCCCGGTAATGAGAGGCCTCGTTGCCGCCGCTGAACGCCAGATGATGGTTCTGGATGAAGCCGGTGCGCGTCACAAACGCGGGGAAGTCGGAAGAGCAGCCGCCGTTGTTGTAATCCACGCCGAGGCGCTGGGCGGTGGCGATGTATTGCGAGGCGTCCAGCATCTCCATGTTGCGGTAGACCCGCTGGAAACCGGCATTGCCGTCGTAGGAGATGTGGAACTGTCCGCCACGGCCTTTCTTGGTGGTGACCTGGATGACACCCGCCGCCCCGCGCGAACCGAACTGGGCGGTCTCGGAGGCGTTCTTCAGGATGGCGAAGCTCTCGATATCGGCAGGATAGATGCTGCTCAGGGTGGCCAGGTCCGACGAGACACCGTCAATCATCACCAACGGGTCGTTGCCCCCGGTCAGCGACGTGGTGCCGCGCACCCGCACGCTGTTGAGCATGGCCGTGGGGTTACTGCTCCCGCTGGTGACGCTCACACCGGCCACTTGTCCGCTCAAAGCATCCAGGGGGTTCGTGACCAAGCCCTTGTTCATCCGTTCTTGGGTAATTTTGTCGGTCGGACTGACGTTGATCTGCCTGTACACCGAGTCCTTGGGCAGCTGGTCTGTCAACCGTTGGGCCGCCGCCGGTACCGCTGCCGCCAGCAGGAATCCGCAGACCGTTGTCTTGAATTGTGTTTCCATGGTACATTGATTTACTAAAATTTGCCAAAGGTATAAAAAAAGGAAGAAAAGGGCAGCCGTTTGCCGTTAAAAATAACCGCCACTGCCGGAAGAGACTTTCACGGATGAAAACGGACGGACCGGCCACGGGCGGGCCGTGACGTTAAAAAATGCCATCAGACGCATGGGGACAACTGAAAATCACTATCTTTGCGCCGATTTGCGAAATTCTAACGAAGAAAGGAACACACTCCAATGAAACAGTACAACAAGATTAACAACCTGGTAGGCTGGCTGGCGTTCGCCATCGCGGCGTTCACTTACTGTGCGACGATAGAGCCGACCGCCAGTTTCTGGGACTGCCCGGAATTCATCACCACCGGTTATAAACTGGAAGTGGGCCACCCGCCCGGCGCCCCCTTCTTCATGCTGACGGCCAACCTGTTCAGCCAGTTTGCCAGTGACCCGACAGAGGTGGCCTTCATGGTGAACATCATGAGCGCGCTGATGAGCGCGGCCTGTATCCTGTTCCTGTTCTGGAGCATCACGCATCTCACCAAGAAACTGGTCTGCCCGGACGGGACGGCCATGACCACCGGCAAGCTCGTCACCATCATGGGGGCCGGACTGGTAGGCGCGCTGGCCTACACCTGGAGTGACACGTTCTGGTTCAGTGCCGTGGAGGGGGAGGTCTATGCCTACTCCAGCCTGTTCACCGCCGTGGTGTTCTGGCTCATCCTGAAATGGGAAAACCGGGCACACGAGGCGCACAGTGACCGCTGGCTGGTGCTGATTGCCTACCTGACGGGCCTCTCCATCGGCGTACACCTGCTCAACCTGCTGTGCATCCCTGCCATCGTATTGGTCTATTACTACAAGAAGCACCCCCAAGCCAACCTGAAAGGCAGCCTCATCGCCCTGGCCGGCTCGATGGTGCTCATCGGCGTGGTGCTCTACGGCATCGTGCCGGGCATCGTGAAGGTGGGCGGATGGTCCGAACTGCTGTTTGTCAACTCACTGGGCTGCCCGTTCAACACGGGGGTCATCGTCTATATCGTGGTGCTGGCCGCCAGCCTCGTCTGGGGCGTGTACGAGAGCTTCACCCTGCGGCACCCCCAACGGATGAACATCGCGTTCCTGCTCACGGTAGCCCTGCTGGGCATCCCCTTCTACGGCCACGGCTGGAGCAGCGTCGGCATCGGGGTCCTGGTGCTGGGCGCACTGGCCTTCTACCTCTTCGGCCCCCTGCCGCAACGCATCCGGGTGAGCGCACGCACGCTGAACACCTCCTTGCTCTGCATGATGATGATCGTGGTGGGCTACTCCTCGTACGCACTCATCGTCATCCGCTCATCGGCCAACACCCCGATGGACCAGAACTCGCCGGAAGACATCTTCACGCTGGGCGAATACCTGGGCCGCGAACAGTATGGCAGCCGTCCGCTGTTCTACGGACAGACCTATGCCTCGAAAGTGGCCCTCAAGGAAGTGGACGGAGGCTGCGTGTATGACGTGAAGGAAGGCGCCCCCGTCTACCAACGGAAAGAAAAAGAGACCCCCGACGAGAAGGACAGCTACGAAATCGTCCGCCACAAGTCGGAGTACCGCTATGCGCAGAACATGTTCTTCCCCCGCATCTGGAGCGAGGCCCACACCCGTGCCTACGAGGAATGGCTGGGTGGCGTGGAAGGACGACAGGTGCCCTACAACCAGTGTGGGGAAATCGTGATGGTGAAGGTGCCCACGCAGTGGGACAACATCCGGTTCTTCTTCATGTACCAGCTGAACTTCATGTACTGGCGCTACTTCATGTGGAACTTCGCCGGACGGCAGAACGACATACAGGGACAAGGGGAGATAGAGCACGGCAACTGGATAACGGGCATCCCCTTCATCGACAACCTGCTGATTGGCGACCAGACCCTGCTCCCCAGCGAGCTGAAGGACAACAAGGGGCACAACGTGTTCTACTGCCTGCCCCTGCTGCTGGGACTCATCGGCCTCTTCTGGCAGGCCTACAAGGGAGAGAGGGGCATCCAGCAGTTCTGGATTGTGTTCTTCCTGTTCTTCATGACCGGACTGGCCATTGTGCTCTACCTGAACCAGACACCGCAACAGGTGCGCGAACGCGACTATGCCTACGCCGGCTCGTTCTACGCCTTCGCCATCTGGATAGGGCTGGGAGTGGCCGCCATCGCCGAATACCTGCAAAAGAAGCTGGGCGAAAAGCCGTCGGCCATCCTGGCCAGTGTGGCCTGCCTGCTGGTGCCCGTGCAGATGGTGAGCCAGACCTGGGACGACCATGACCGTAGCGGACGCTACACCTGCCGCGACTTCGGACAGAACTACCTGAACTCCGTATCGGAACAGGGCAACCCCATTATTTTCACTAACGGCGACAACGATACCTTCCCCCTGTGGTACAACCAGGAGACCGAGGGATTCCGCACGGATGTCCGTGTCTGCAACCTGAGCTATCTGCAGACCGACTGGTACATCGACCAGATGCGCCGTCCGGCCTACGAATCGCCGTCAGTCCCCATTGACTGGGAACGCATCGACTACGTGTCGGGCCACAACGAGGCGGTCTATATCCGTCCGGAAGCCATGAACACCATCAACAACTACTACAAGCAGAACCCCGAAGAGGCCCGGCGGGAATTCGGCGACAACCCCTACGAGCTGAAGAACATCCTGCGCCACTGGGTGCGCGGACAGAAAGACAGCGGCCTCCAGATGATTCCGACCGACAGCCTCGTCATCACCCTGGACAAGGAAGCCATCCGCCGCTCGGGCATGCTCACCCCCGACTCCATACCGGACCACATGAGCATCTCGCTCAAGGGCAAACGGGTGCTCTACAAGAGCGAACTGATGATTCTGGAAATGCTGGCCAACACCAATTGGGAACGCCCCATCTACATGGCCATCACCGTGGGCACGGACAACCACCTGAACCTGACCAACAACTTCCTGCAGGAAGGGCTGGCCTACCGCATCACACCGTTCGACAATACGGCCCTGGGCCGCCGACTGGACTCGGAAAAGATGTACGACAACCTGATGAACAAGTTCAAGTTCGGCGGGATTGACCGCCCGGACATCTACCTGGACGAGACCGTCCGCCGCATGTGCGACACCCACCGGCGCATCTTCGTCCAGCTCTCCAGCCAGCTGCTGAAAGAAGGCAAGACCGACAAGGCCCTGCAGGTGCTGGAATACTGCGAGAAGGTCATCCCTGCGACCACCGTGCCGCACGACTACATCTGGAGCAGCTCGAAGGAAATGGCAGAGAACTTCGCCCGCTTAGGCAAAACCTCCAAGGCCCTCGACATTTACCTGCAACTGGCCGACAATGCCGTGGAATACACCATGTGGTACCTCAGCCTCGACGAGACCCGCTTTGCCGGTTCCTACGAGAACTGTATGCGCTACCTGTACATCCTGGACGACCTCTGCAAGAGCCTGAGCGAGCTGAAGGACAGCGAGACCGGCGAAACGATTCCGGAAGCCGGCCACTACAACAAGAAGTTCGACCAGCTCTACTCGTTGCTGGAGCAACGGGTAGGAAAGGCTCCGCAAGAAAACTGACACTGACATGCTGATAGAACAACCTCCCCTTCCGGTCCGCTGGCTGTACCCGCAAGCCTTGTGGAGAATGGACAGCCATGAGAAGGCAGTCTATCTGACGTTCGACGACGGTCCCATCCCCGGCATCACGCCGTGGGTGCTGGACCTGTTGGACCATTATTCTATCAAAGCCACCTTCTTCATGGTGGGCGACAATGTGAGAAAACATCCGGAAGAGTACCGGATGGTGGTAGAGCGCGGCCACCGCATCGGAAACCACACGTTCAACCACATCCGCGGATTCGAATATACCAGCCGCAACTATCTGGCCAATGCGGACAAGGCCAACGCCTACCTGCACACGGACCTGTTCCGTCCGCCACACGGCCACATGCGGTGGATGCAGTATCATGTACTGAAAAAGAAGTACCGGATTGTGATGTGGGACCTGGTGACCCGCGACTACAGCTGGCGGCTCACGGGCGAACAAGTGCTGGAGAAAGTTCAGCGGTACGTCCGCAACGGCTCCATCATCACCTTCCACGACTCGCTGAAGTCCGAGCCGCGTCTGAAGTATGCCCTGCCCCGCTCCATTGAGTGGCTGCTGGCGCAAGGATATACCTTCAAGGTGTTTGAAAAACCCTAAGAAATCTCCGTCCCAAGGCTTTGAACGGACATTCAAAGCTTATAAACGCACATCCCCCGCCTTTGAACGGCCGTTCAAAGGCGGGGGATGCAACTTTCTTTCCTGTTTCCAGGGCTTTTATGACGCTTAGCGTACGGCTATCTCCAACGGTGCCCGCACTTGGGCAGCCGTCTGCCGGACAGCCTCCGTCCAGGCCTCCATGTCCCGGATGCCGGCCTTGCTCCAGCCCGACCCCCAATAGTAGGTATAGGCATCACCGGGAAGGTAGTCGCTGATGCCCAGCACATGGCCGACGGCACCGGCCACCGGACGCTCGAACATCGCCACTTGGGCAGCAGCGAGCGGATGGGGGAACGCCATGCCCACGTAAATCACACCGTGGCCGGCACGGGCATTGTTGGTAGAGTCGGCATAAGCCAGGAAGCCTTGTGCCTCATCGTAGACAGCCCCGTCGGGGTGCTGCTGATGGATGACAATGCCTGCGGCGATGGCCGTCTTTTCGTTCAGGTAGTCGTAGCAGACGGTGGTCTTGTTCAGCAAGGCCCCCTTGTCCAGCTGGATGATGCGGCTCTCCACCACACTGCTGTCCGCATTCACCGGATGCGGGGCGAACGTCAGCTTCAGCGTGAAGCGCAACGGACCGTTGTCGAGGATTTCATACGTCTGATAGGCCTTCGGATAGATCAGCTGTCCGGCCTTGTCCATCAGGGCGGCCACTCCGGCCCCCAGCGTAGGACCTACGTCATAGACATCCATACCGGTGCCGTGGTCCACGTGGTAGCTGATGGTGCGCAGCAGGCTGTCTGCCTCGGCCTGCTTGCCGGCCGCCCGCAACGCATTGATCCGCACCCACGACAAGGAGTCCAGCTCCAGGGCATAGCGGTCTTCGAGCACCAGGTCGGGGACACTCTTCGTAAAGATGTCATAGCCGTACAGTTGTGCTCCCGTATCCAGCAGGGGCTGTCCGTAGAGCCGGTAGCCCGACTTGTCGTTCTCCCACGCTATGTCGTCCATCCGTTGGGGATACTGCCGGCCGAACACCACCGTATTGACCGTAGCGGGTTCGCCCTCCTGCAAGAGATAGCGCGACTCGCCGCACGAATCCACCTCGACCGGAAAGACAATCTTCTCGTCATAGGTCAGCTGGTAAGGCACCTCTTCGGCCTTCTCATTGTAAATCACGATTTGGGCCGTATCGGCCAGTTGCAGCCGTCCGAACACCTCGTCGACCGGTACTTCGACCATTTCTCCCGACCGATGGAATCCGGCGGGGTTCTTCACCGTCACTTGTACAGACTGCCGCTGCGAGCAGCCGGCCAACAGGGCCGCCAACAGCACAGGAACTATTCTTCTTCTCATAGTCAAAACAAAACATAAAAGCGGAGAATACCGAACTGCTCCAGCATCCTCCGCTCCACAAATTTAATCAATGACAAATTTATCTTATTATTTAGGCTGCTTGCCAATGTAAGCCAGAATACCGCCATCCACGTAAAGCACATGGCCGTTGACGAAATCGGAAGCGTCGGAAGCGAGGAACACGGCAGGACCCTGCAAATCTTCCGGCGTACCCCAACGGGCAGCAGGTGTCTTGGCTACGATGAAGGCATCGAACGGATGACGTGAGCCGTCAGCCTGACGCTCGCGCAGCGGAGCGGTCTGGGGAGTGGCAATGTAGCCCGGACCGATACCGTTACACTGGATGTTGAACTCACCGTACTCAGAAGCGATGTTGCGGGTCAGCATCTTCAAGCCACCCTTGGCGGCAGCATAGGCCGATACCGTCTCACGGCCCAGTTCGCTCATCATAGAGCAGATATTGATAATCTTGCCATGACCCTTCTTGATCATGCTGGGGATGACGGCCTTGGCCACGATGAACGGAGCGTTCAGGTCCACGTCAATGACCTGACGGAACTGGGCCGCAGTCATTTCGCACATCGGGATGCGCTTGATGATGCCGGCATTGTTCACCAGAATGTCAATCACGCCCACTTCCTGTTCAATCTGGGCCACCATTGCATTGACCTGCTCCTCGTTGGTGACGTCGCACACATACCCGTGAGCCTCGATGCCAATCTCCTTATATGAAGCAATACCCTTGTCTACCAGCTCCTGTTTGATGTCGTTGAAAACAATAGAAGCTCCTGCCTTGGCAAACGCCGTGGCAATGGCGAATCCGATACCATAAGATGCACCTGTTACAAGGGCTACCTTACCTTCAAGTGAAAAGTTTACCATAGTTACTATTAAATTTATAAATTAAAAAAAGTACCTTCCTTGCCTGGGGTTACCACACAAAAATACGAATCAAATGGGAAATCTACTTATATTATTTGTTCAGAAATGTGTCAAATTCGTCCATCAGCTGTTTTTTCCACAAAATTCATGCATCCGCCAGACAAAAAGACACCAGCCACTCAGTGGGCCAGCAGCTCACAAAGCTGGTTCTGGAAGGCCCTGGCCTCGGCCACGTTCCGCACATTCTGGTTGATGATGGCAAACGCCAACCGGTGTCCCGTGGACTTCCGGTCTACATACCCCACCAACGAACTGACCCCCGTGACCGAACCGGTCTTGGCATGGACATTGCGGAACGCACGCCCCGACTTCATCCGGTGCTGCAGGGTGCCGTCGATACCGGCCACCGGCAAGGCCGTATAGAACGCCGAGGAGAGGGCACTATCGGCAGCGGCATACTTCAGATACTCCACCAACAGGTCGGGCGACACCAGGTCGTAGGGCGACAATCCGCTGCCGTCTACCAGCACATAGTTCTTGGGGTCGCACTGCAGCTCCTGCCGCATGAACTGCTCCAAGGCCTCCCTTCCGTCCTTGAACGTCACGGGGAGGGCTCCTTTCCGCTGCAATCCCAGGTGGAAGAACAGGGCTTCGGCCGACAGATTGTCACTCTTCTTCAAGGCCCGCAACAGCACCTCCCGCAACGGACGTACCACTTTGGCCAACAGTAGGGCTTCGGGCGGACAGGCACCTGTGGCAACGCTATCCAACCGGATGCCCCGCTGCCGCAACTGGTAACGGAGGGTATGCAGAAAAAACCGTTCGGACGCGAACAGGCTGAGCGAGCAGGCATACGGACGTACGGCATTCCCGTCAATGAGCAGTTCATTCCCCAAGTGCATCCAGTCGCGCGTGACGCTCAATTTTCCGGCTGCCGGAGTATGGCTGAGCGACCGGTTACAGACCGTATAATAATCGGAAGCGGGAGCGACCGTCACCTCGGGAGAGGTGCCTTTGACGGAAGGCTTGACCGCTATGTCCACCACCCCCCGGTTGAGCATCAAAGGGGAAAGATAGGGCTGGAAGTATTCGGGCGCATCGTCCCACGACCATCCGTTGCCCCAGTAGATGGAATCGGTCATCGTGACATCCCCCACCAAGCTGCCGGCCACATGCCGTATGCCGGCCTGCTCCACCGCCTCGGCCAGACCGGTCAGGTCATCTTCGGAAAACTCCGGGTCCAGATGGCCGATGACGTACAGGTCGCCTTGCAGCGTATCGTTGACAATGGCACCTGTATAAGCCAGTTGGGTGCGGAACGTGTACGCTTCGCCCAGCCGGGCCAAGGCCGTGACCGAGGTGATGACTTTCGCCACCGATGCCGGACGGTACAGCTTGTCGGCCTGGTAGCGGAACAACGGCTGCCCGTCGGTCAGGTCATAAACAGCGATGCCTACTTCGGACGTTTGCAGGAACGTGGCCTGCTGCAACAGGGTTTCCAGTTGGGCCGTCAACGACTGGGCACCGGCGTACCCCCAGCCACACAGCCAGCCCACCACCAGCCATACCCACTTCACCCCCCTGCCTTTCCTCATAATTCACGGAAAATTTCACCGACAGTAGGATGCGGGAAGACGTATCGCTTCCAGTCGGCCAGCTGACGGCCATCGGCTATCATCATGCCTGCCATCACAATCAGTTCAGAGGCCGGATTGCCATACAGGTGCATGCCCAGCAAGCGTCCGTCCGCATCCGTCAACGCCTTGCACCATCCGTTGACCCCTTCATTCTCGGCCACGAACCGACCGGAGAACGCCATCGGCACCCGGACGGCCTGATAGGGCGTACCGGCTGCCTGCAACGCTTCTTCACTGCTGCCCACCGACGCCACTTCGGGATGCGTGTAGACCACTCCCGGTATGGCCCGGTAATCCATCTCATCGGCGATGCCCAAAATATGGTGGACAGCCACTTCGGCCTCCCTTACCGCCGTATGGGCCAGCAGTGAAACACCGTTCAGGTCACCACAGGCATACACCCCGGGCACAGACGTCTGCAAATGCCGATCCACTTTCGGCCAACCACGCCCAGTACGCTCTATCGGCAGGTTCTCCAACCCAAAGCCTTCGATGACCGGGCGACGGCCCACACTCATCAAGAGCTTTTCACCGGTCACGCATCCGGTGCCTCCGGCATGCTCATAGCAGACCGTCACTCCGCCATCGGCCGGCCGGACAGCCGTCACTTTGGTCTGCAACAGAAAGTCTACGCCTTTCTTGGCATAATCCGCCCGCACGAGGGCCGCCATCTCGCGGTCAATGCCGTTCAATATCTCGTCGAGCAACTCCACGACCGTCACCTTCACGCCCAGACTGGAGAAGAAAGCGGCAAACTCCATGCCGATGACCCCTCCGCCGACAATCACTAAGGACGACGGCACTTCCTTGTTGGACAAGGCCTCGCGGTGCGTCCAGTAAGGCACCTGATCCAGCCCCTCCAACGGTGGTACAAACGACTGGCTGCCGGTACACAACAACAGATGGTCGCACTCGTAGGTATCCCCTCCGCACGTCACGGTGCGGGCATCCACCACGCAGGCCTCACCCGTCACGACCGTCACATGCAGCGCCGCCAGCCTGGACTTGATGCCCAAGACCAGCTTGCGGACCACCTTCGCCTTGCGGGAGATGATCTTCGGCAAATCGAAGGTGACCTCTTGCACATTCACCGCATACTTGCCCGCATGACGGGCCGCATCATACGTCTTGGCCGAATAGAGCAACGTCTTGGTGGGGATGCATCCCTCGTTCAGACACACTCCACCCAAACTGTTTTTCTCGAACAGGACCACACTCAGTCCCGCTTTGGCAGCCGCCTCGGCCGCCGTATATCCGGCAGGTCCCCCGCCGATAATCGCTACTTGATATTTCATATACCTATTTTATTGGTCCGATAATCGAGCCCTCCGGATGTCTGCCCATCCGGCGAACGTTATTTCTCCTCATACTCCATGAGCGGGGCGTGCTCCTTCATATACGCTACAAAGGCTTTCTTGTCGGCCGGGTCCACCACCATCACCCCCTTGGTGTGATACAACTTGATTTGTTGCCCGGCCCGCGCCTTTTTGCGGTAAACCAGCTTGGAGATGCCATACAGCCGGACCATGCCGGTAAATCCCCGTTTCACCCACACATCGCCATTTTCCTGCACCAGGATTTTCGACATCAGTTGGTCCGTCCACAAAGCCACCGGCACAATGACAGCAATGAAGACCGTATATTCGTCCTGTTTGATGCCGAACCATGCAAACAAAGCAATGAACAGCAGTGTCAGGGCCAACAGTCTGAGCGACATTTGCCGCACTTTGAATACTTTCGCCATATCAGTTGATTTTTATTCGATTATTCGTTTTGGAGATCCACCGGATAAACTCCTCCGGTCCCTTCGGGGAAATCTGTATTTTCTTCCGCTTTCCGTTTTCCTTGTAACGGATTTCCAGCCGTCGGACAGACAGGGCAGGTGCCGAAAGAATGTCACGCACCCGCTTGATGCGGTAGACCGTGGCCAGATCAATGGTCGTCTTCTTGAAAAAGCGTCCCGACTCGATACGGAGCAGTCCATCGCCCGTCAAGACATATCGGGTATGGATCAGCATTTCTATCTCCAATATCATAATCAGGACAGCTATGACAAACGCCCAAATGATATGGAACCAAAAAAGCACAAATAACGGAATGGCCGTCATGATCATCGACAGCCAATACCACCAGCCAACCTCCGAATGAAACGTTCTCACCATAAATCCATGTTTTTTGTTAATTCATGGTGAAGATACGAATTTATCCCTTTAAACACGTTAAATTTCAAGAGGTTTTTTTGTAGTTTTGCAATCGTATATTGACACACTCGTATCGTTATGGTAAGAAAATTCGATTTTCTCGTTATCGGTTCAGGAATTGCCGGAATGAGTTTTGCGCTGAAAGTAGCGCACAAAGGTTCGGTCGCACTGATCTGCAAGGCCGGACTTGAAGAAGCCAATACCTTTTATGCACAGGGAGGTATCGCCTCTGTCACCAATCTAAAAGTTGATAATTTCGAAAAACATATCCACGACACAATGGTAGCCGGCGACTGGATCAGTGACCCGGCAGCCGTCGAGAAAGTTGTCCGTAACGCCCCTTCACAAATTGATGAACTGATTCGTTGGGGAGTCAATTTCGATAAAAACGAACAAGGCGACTTTGACCTGCACCGCGAAGGCGGCCATTCGGAATTCCGCATCCTCCACCACAAGGACAATACCGGAGCCGAAATCCAGACCAGCCTGATTGAGGCGGTGAAACGGCATCCCAACATCACGGTCTTCACCAACTTCTATGCCGTTGAAATCATCACCCAACACCATTTGGGCATCATCGTCACCCGGCGCACCCCGGGCATCAAGTGTTTCGGGGCCTACGTACTGAATGAGGCGACCGGCGAAGTGGACACATTCCTGTCGAAAGTAACGATTATGGCCACAGGCGGCTGTGAAGCAGTCTACCGCCATACCACCAACCCGCTGGTAGCCACCGGTGACGGCATCGCCATGGTCTATCGTGCCAAAGGAGCGGTCAAAGACATGGAGTTCATCCAGTTCCATCCCACGGCCCTCTATCATCCGGGCGACCGTCCGAGTTTTCTTATCACGGAGGCCATGCGCGGTTACGGAGGTGTCTTGCGCAACCTGGCAGGCGAAGAATTCATGCAGAAATATGACCCGCGGCTGTCACTGGCCCCGCGCGACATCGTCGCCCGTGCCATCGACAACGAAATGAAACAGCGGGGAGAAGACCATGTCTTCCTGGATGTCACCCACAAAGACCCCGAAGAGACCAAGAAACACTTCCCCAATATCTATAAGAAATGCCTCAGTCTGGGCATCGACATCACCAAAGACTATATCCCGGTAGCTCCTGCCGCCCATTATCTGTGCGGAGGCATCAAAGTGGACCTGGACGGACAGTCCAGCATCAAACGCCTCTACGCTTTGGGAGAGTGTTCCTGCACCGGACTGCACGGCGGCAACCGTCTGGCCTCCAATTCGCTGATTGAGGCCATCGTCTATGCCGATGCAGCCGCCAAGCATGCCATCAGCGTCCTTGACCAATATGAATTCAACGAAGACATCCCCGAATGGAACGCCGAAGGCACCATGAACAACGAGGAAGGTATCCTGATCACCCAAAGCATGAAAGAAGTGAACCAGATTATGGAAGCATACGTAGGTATTGTGCGGAGCAATCTCCGGCTGGTACGTGCCTGGAACCGCCTGGACATTCTCTATGAAGAAACGGAACACCTGTTCAAGCGTGTCAAAGCTTCCCGCGAAATCTGTGAACTGCGGAACATGATCAACGTCGGTTACCTGATTACCCGCCAGGCTATGGAACGGAAAGAGAGCCGGGGCCTACACTACACCATCGACTATCCGCACCCTTCGCAAAAACAAGAATAAACCGCCAGCCGGCCCTTCCTGTCGTAGCAGAACAGACAAAGGGACACGGAGTCACCCAGTATGCTGATAGGGTGACTTCGTGTCCCTTTGTCGTAGGGTCGCCGAATGCCGGCATCTCTCCGCCGTCAGGGCAATCGGCGGTAGCGTATCTGTGTAAAGGTCACTTCCCCTTCACCGCCGGCATACAATCCCGGACGAACCGACAGAAAACCGCCCAACGTATTATGATGATAGCCCTGCATATCGAATCCCCAAGCATATTTGTGCCAGGTCACACCATCGGTACTGTACCATCCCGACAGGATATTGTCCACATTGCGCAACCGAAGCCACAGCCGGCACACGCCTTCTTTCATTTCTACCGGCACTTTAGGCCGCAACCGGTGTACATCTCCCCTACGATAGCGTAACAGCATACCCGGCTTGAATCCTACCCCGAAATGCATGGTCGGACTATAATAGACCACCAGTCCTGCCGATGCCTGCCCGCTGTGTAGTTCCACACATGCCTCTATCTCATAACGATGATCGCCGGCACGGGCCAGCAAAGGAGAGGCGTCCTTCGGAGAAGTACCTTTTCCCTGAATGACAATCCGGTCCTCCTGTATGGAAAAACGGGGAGTCAACGTTTCCTGATACGACTGCCATACAAAATCCTGTTGGTCCAGTACGGGCTTCCGCAACGGATAAGGTAACGAACTATCCCCCTCCTTCAGCCGAATCCAGCCATTCTCGTCCACTTCTACCTCTCGAATCATCGTCTGCCTGCCCAAGGTCAGAAAACCTCGCTCATACGCATGATACAGCATGAACAAGCGTCCGTCCGGCGTATCGACAATTGACCCATGCCCTTGGCTCCACCACTTCTCTTCAGCTGTCCGTGTCCGCAGTAAAGGATTATGGGGAGCATTCTCCCACGGCCCTTTGATGGCCTGGGCCCGTGCCTGCACCACCATGTGACCCGTCGGCGGACCGGCTGTTCCGCCTTCTGCCGCCAACAAATAATAATATGTCCCTATCTTTTTCACATTCAGTCCTTCCAACGAAACACTCTCAATATCCCATTCTTCGGGTATGTCCCAACCATGATAGATAATTTCAGCCGGTCCGGTAATCGACAGGCCATCGGCCGACAAAGGATGCAAATCGCCGGCACTCAACAACAGATAGCGTTCACCGTCTGGACCAGTCACATGCTCAGGATCAATGCCACCCACTTTCAAATCTACCGGTTCACTCCATGGCCCTTCTGGATGGTCGGCATAGACAACCATGTTCGTTTTCTTGCCATCAGCCGTCCGGGTCGGAAAATAGATATAGAACTTATGATTGTACACACACAAATCAGGAGCCCATACATCTCCTTGAAAGGTAGCCAACGCCGTACCACAGGGCTGCCAGTCCACCAGATTATCTGACTTGTAAATCACGAGTCCAGGAACGTACGTAAAAGAAGAATGCACCATATAATATGTGTTTCCTTCACGTACAATAGAAGGATCGGGGAAATCCCCTTCCAACAAACGAAGCGCCGTTTCGGCCGCAGGATGCCGCCACACGTCTTTACTGCCCGTCGGGGTTGCTGCCCATCCAAAAGCTGTACATAGCACCAGCAACGTCAATACTATCGTTTTCATAGTTCAAATCATGAAATTGTCTAAAGGTTCAGAGAAAATGTGTCATAGCAAAAATAGAAAATCGGATGGAGAAACACAAAAAATCCACGTAGAGAAAATAAAAAAAAGCTCCGGAGAGCCTTGCGGCTTCCGGAGCTCAAGACGGCGACTAC
>CAMAFR010000049.1 GCA_945833835.1 uncultured Bacteroides sp. | reverse complement strand
AGGGAGAAATTCTTCATTCTTCATTTTTCATTCTTCATTTTCGAAGATTCTTCATTCATCATTCTTCATTTATAAAAGTTCTTCATTTCTAAGAAGTTTTGTCACTTTTCCAGCGAATTATGTTGGAGTGTAGAAAATTGTTCTTATATTTGCCGCCATAAAATTGTTTTCAATATGGCAAGACACTATTCATATACCGCTTTGACAGGAAGAGGATGGATCATTACGCTGACTTCGGCTTCCGGGACCACCCCTCGGGGGTAAGGCAGGTATCTTGGTGTTTCTACGTGAATCACGCTTACAGAGAGTAAGCAAAACATCTTTTATTATTTTTTCGTCTAAATCTTTCCCTCAAATTGTAACAGAGGATATTTATAAAGCACATGAAAGTATTGAAATTCGGAGGCACATCTGTCGGTTCCGTCGGCAGTATGTTGAGCGTAAAAAAGATCGTTGAGGCAGTCGACGACAAAGTCATCGTTGTGGTATCGGCGCTGGGTGGCATCACAGACAAATTGATCAACACCTCGAAAATGGCGGCGGCCGGCAACCATGACTATGAGAAGGAAATGAAGGACATCGTCAACCGGCATATTGAAATGGTCTACACAGTCATTCCAGCCGGCAAACAGCGCGAAGAACTGCTGGAGGCCGTGAACGGGCTGTTGAGTGAGCTGAAAGACATTTTCCAAGGCATCTACCTGATTCACGACCTGTCACCCAAGACGTCGGCCACCATCGTGAGCTATGGCGAACGGCTGTCGTCCATCATTGTGGCAACACTCATCAACGGCGCACAATGGTTTGACGCACGTACCTTCATCAAGACCGAACGGAAACACAACAAATATATTCTGGACTCCGACCTGACCAACCGGCTCGTGAAGGAAACCTTCCGCGAAATCCCCCAGGTGTCGTTGGTACCGGGATTCATCGCCTCGGACAAGGAGACCGGCGAGGTGACCAACCTCGGACGGGGCGGTTCGGATTACACCGCCTCTATCCTGGCGGCGGCCTTAGATGCCGAACGGCTGGAGATCTGGACAGACGTTGACGGGTTCATGACAGCCGACCCACGTGTCATCAGCACCGCCTACCCCATTGCCGAGCTGAGCTATGTAGAAGCTATGGAGCTGTGCAATTTCGGTGCCAAGGTCGTGTATCCTCCCACCATCTACCCGGTGTGCCACAAGAACATCCCCATCGTGGTGAAGAACACCTTCAACCCGGAAGCGCCGGGCACGGTCATCCGCCAGCAGACGGACCACACCTCCAAGCCCATCAAAGGCATCTCTTCCATCAACGACACGTGCCTCATCACCATGACCGGCCTCGGCATGGTGGGTGTCATCGGGGTGAACCACCGCATTTTCAAGACCCTGGCCGAAAACGGCATCAGCGTCTTCCTCGTGTCGCAGGCCTCGTCGGAGAACTCCACGTCCATCGGCGTGCGCAACGAAGATGCGGGCCTGGCCTGCGAGGTGCTGAACGAAGAGTTCAAGAAAGAAATCGAGATGGGCGAAATCTCACCGATGAAAGCGGAACGCAACCTGGCCACCGTGGCCATCGTGGGTGAGAACATGAAGCACACGCCGGGCATCGCCGGCAAGCTGTTCGGCACCCTCGGGCGCAACGGCATCAACGTCATCGCCTGCGCCCAGGGCGCCTCAGAGACGAACATCTCGTTTGTGGTGGACGGCTCGTCGCTGCGCAAGACCCTGAACGTCATCCACGACTCTTTCTTCCTGTCCGAATACCAGGTGCTGAACCTCTTCATCTGCGGCATCGGCACCGTGGGGCACAGCCTCATCGAGCAGATACACAGCCAGCAGGAGAAGCTGAAACAGGAACGGGGACTGAAACTGAAAGTGGTGGGCATCGCCAACGGCCACTACGCCTACTTCACCCGCGAGGGCATCGACCTGAAGGACTTCCAGCAAACCCTGCGCGAGAAGGGCATCCCGTCGTCGCCCAAGGTGCTGCACGATGAAATCATCGGGATGAACATCTTCAACTCCGTCTTTGTGGACTGCACCGCCAGCCCCGACATCGCGGGCCTGTACAAGGACTTCCTGAGCCACAACATCTCCGTCGTGGCGGCCAACAAGATCGCCGCTTCCTCGGCCTACGACGTGTATGCCGAACTGAAGCAGATCGCCCGCCAACGTGGGGTGAAATTCCTGTTCGAGACCAACGTGGGGGCCGGACTGCCCATCATCAACACCATCAACGACCTCATCAACAGCGGCGACAAGATTCTGAAGATACAGGCCGTGCTGAGCGGTACGCTGAACTTCATCTTCAACACCATCAGCAAGGAGACGCCCCTGAGCGCCACCATCCGGCGGGCCAAGGAAGAAGGCTACTCCGAACCCGACCCGCGCATCGACCTGAGCGGCAAAGACGTCATCCGCAAGCTGGTGATTCTGGCACGTGAGGCCGGGTATGCCATCAGCCAGGAAGATGTGGAGAAACACCTCTTCATTCCCGACGCGTATTTCGAAGGTTCATTGGAGGAATTCTGGCAGAAGATTCCGGCCTTGGACGCCGACTTCGAGGCACGGCGCGAAAAGCTGGAACAAGAGGACAAACGGCTGCGCTTCGTGGCACAACTGGTGGACGGAAAGGCCTCTGTCTCCTTGCAGGAGGTAGACAGCCACCATCCGTTCTACGACCTGGAAGGCAGCAACAACATCATCCTGCTGACAACGGAACGCTACAACACCTATCCGATGCTGATACAAGGCTATGGAGCCGGAGCCGCCGTCACGGCAGCAGGCGTATTCGCCGACATCATGAGCATCGCCAATATTTAATGCCAGCACAACAAAACGAGAACATACGTATGAAACATATCATCATCTTAGGCGACGGGATGGCCGACTGGGCCGTTCCCTCGCTGGGGAACAAGACCCTCTTACAAGCCGCACACACCCCTTACATGGACCGTTTGGCCGCACAAGGGCGCACCGGCATGCTGAAAACCGTGGCCGACGGCTTCCATCCGGGCAGCGAAGTGGCCAATATGTCTGTCATGGGATACGACCTCCCGAAAGTCTACGAAGGACGAGGTGTACTGGAGGCGGCCAGCATCGGTGTCGAACTCGAACCGGGCGACATGGCGATGCGCTGCAACATTGTCTGCATCGAAGGAGATCTGCTGAAGAACCACTCGGCCGGACACATCACGACCGAAGAGGCCGATGTGCTGATAAAATACTTGGACGAGCAGCTGGGGAACGACCGCATCCATTTCTATACGGGCGTACAATACCGCCACCTGCTGGTCATCAAAGGCGGTGACAAGCGGGTGGCCTGCGTCCCGCCCCACGACGTGCCGCTGAAACCCTTCCGCCCGAACCTGGTGAAGGCACTTTGTCCGGAAGCACAGCCTACGGCCGACCTGCTGAACAGGCTGATACTGCAATCGCAGGAACTGCTGGCCCGGCACCCGATCAACCTGAAGCGCCAGGCAGCCGGCAAAGACCCGGCCAACAGCATCTGGCCGTGGAGTCCCGGCTATCGTCCGGAGATGGAGCTGCTCTCCCAGAAATACCCGCAGATACAGCGGGGAGCCGTCATCACGGCGGTCGACCTGATTCGGGGCATCGGCCATTATGCCGGCCTGCGCTGCATAGAGGTGGAAGGGGCTACCGGCCTCTACACCACCAACTACGAAGGGAAGGCACAGGCCGCCATTGACGCCCTGCGCACGGACGACTTCGTCTACCTGCACATCGAGGCCAGTGACGAAGCCGGACACGAAGGCAATGTCGACCTCAAGCTGAAGACCATCGAATACCTGGACAGCCGTGCCTTGGGCCCCATCTGTGAGGCCGTCAAGGACTGGGACGAACCGGTAGCGATAGCCGTGCTGCCCGACCATCCCACCCCGTGCGAATGGCGCACGCACACCAACGACCCTATCCCGTTCCTCATCTATTATCCCGGCATTGAGCCCGACAGCGTACAGACCTACGACGAGGTGGCCTGCCAGAAGGGCGCTTATGGGATGTTGGAGAAAGACGAGTTCATGAACCTGTTTATGAAAATCTGAGAGAAAAACCCCAAACGACATGAAATATTACAGTACTAACAGAAAAGCCGCCGACGCCACCTTGGAAGAAGCGGTCGTAAAAGGACTGGCCTCGGACAAAGGCCTGTTCATGCCCTACACCATCCAACCGTTGCCCGCATCGTTCTATGAGGGCATCGAGCACCTGACGTTCCAGGAAATCGCTTACCGGGTGGCCGATGCGTTCTTCGGTGAGGACGTTCCTGCCGACACCCTGAAAGACATCGTGTATGACACCCTGAGTTTCGACGCACCGGTGGTGAAGGTTACAGAAAACATCTACTCGCTGGAGCTGTTCCACGGCCCTACCCTCGCCTTCAAGGATGTGGGCGGACGCTTCATGGCCCGCCTGCTGGGCTACTTCATCCGCAAGGAAGGCAAACGCCAGGTCAATGTGCTGGTCGCCACATCGGGTGACACGGGCAGTGCCGTTGCCAACGGTTTCCTGGGTGTGGAAGGCATCCACGTATATGTCCTCTACCCGAAGGGAAAGGTCAGCGAGATACAGGAAAAACAGTTTACAACACTGGGACGCAACATCACCGCCATCGAGGTAGACGGCACGTTCGACGACTGCCAGGCATTGGTGAAGAACGCCTTCATGGACCAGGAGCTCAACGAACACATGCAGCTGACCTCGGCCAACTCCATCAACGTCGCCCGCTTCCTGCCACAGGCCTTCTATTATTTCTACGCATACGCCCAGATGAAACGTGCGGGCAAGGCCGACCAGCTGGTGGTGTGTGTGCCGAGCGGCAACTTTGGCAACATTACCGCCGGATTGTTTGGCAAACGGATGGGATTGCCCATCAAGCGTTTCATTGCCGCCAACAACCGCAATGACATCTTCTTCCAGTACCTGCAGACCGGTCAATACACGCCGCGTCCGTCGGTAGCGACGATTGCCAATGCCATGGATGTGGGCAATCCCAGCAACTTTGCCCGTGTGCTCGACCTCTACGGAGCAAGCCACGAACAGATTGCCGCCGAAATCAGCGGTGCCACCTATACCGACGAACAAATCCGTGAAACCGTGCAGCAGGCCTACCGCGAAACCGGCTATCTGCTCGATCCGCACGGAGCCTGCGGCTACCGCGCCCTCGCCGAACAATTACAGCCCGGCGAAACCGGTGTGTTCCTCGAAACGGCCCACCCGGCCAAGTTCCTGCAAACGGTGGAAAGCATCATCGGCACAACGGTACAGATTCCGGAGAAACTGCAGGCCTTCATGAAAGGCACCAAGCAAAGCGTACCGATGAGCAAGGACTTTGCCGACTTCAAAGACTTCCTTCTTCTGAAATGAAGAATGAAAAATGAAGAATGAAGAACTTCTATAAATGAAGAATGAAGAATCATTCCTTTTTGTCCTGTTTCGCTTTGCTCTACAGGACAAAAAAAGAGGAAGAACGGGACCGTCCTCCACAACGATTCTTCATTCTTCACTCTTCATTCTTCATTTATTGGAGTTCTTCATTTATTGAAGTTCTTCATTTCAACCTTCTATTTCGCTCAGCTCCAGCCAGCGGAACGTCTTTTCGTCCAGCTCCTCCTGAAGGGCCGGCAGACGTTTCGACTTCTCCGTCAGTGCCGCCACACTCAGGTTACCGCTGCACAAAGCCGTTTCTAATGCCTTTTTCTCTTCTTCGAGGGCGGCGATTTCCGTTTCCAGCTGCTCCATCTCCTTGCGTTCCTTGAACGTGAGCCGGCGTTTGTCGTTCGGACGTACCCGCACCGGTTTGACCTCCTTCGGTTTCGCCTCGGCCTTGTCATGCTCCTCTTTGGCCTGTTTCCAGTCGCGGTAATCCGAATAGTTGCCCGGGAAATCACGGATGTCACCCTGGCCGCGGAAGACCAGCAGATGGTCCACCACCTTGTCCATGAAATAACGGTCATGGCTCACCACGATGACACAGCCTTTGAAGCTGTGCAGGTATTCTTCCAAGACCTGCAAGGTGACGATGTCCAGATCGTTGGTAGGCTCGTCCAGCACCAGGAAGTTCGGATTACGCATCAGCACCGTACAGAGATACAAACGCCGGCGCTCTCCCCCACTCAGCTTATAGACGTAGCTGTGCTGGGTTTCGGGCGTGAACAGGAAATGCTGCAAGAACTGGCTGGCGGTCAGCCGGCGTCCGTCGGACAGCTCAATGACTTCGGCAATATCGGTAATGACATCTATCACCTTCATCTGTTCGTCAAACTGCAGTCCCTCCTGCGAGTAATAGCCGAAGCGCACCGTCTCGCCGATGTCTAAGATGCCGCCATCGGGTTTCTCGATGCCCAGCAGCAGCTTGATGAACGTTGACTTGCCCGTCCCGTTGTTGCCGACAATGCCCATCTTCTCATAGCGCGAGAAAATGTAGGAGAAGTCCTCCAAGATGGTCAGGTCGCCGAAACGCTTGCACAAACGGTCGGCCTCGAAGATTTTCGACCCGATGTAGGACGACTTGACATCCAGCCGTACCTGCTGCTCGTTCATGCGCCGTTTGGCCACTTTCTCCAGCTCGTAAAAGGCCTCCTCGCGGTAGCGGGCCTTGTGTCCGCGGGCCTGCGGCATCCGCCGCATCCATTCCAGTTCCGTCCGGTAAAGGTTGTTGGCCCGTGCTATCTCGGCATTGGCCGCATCCATCCGCTCCTGCCGCTTCTGCAGGTAGTAGCTGTAATTGCCTTTGTAGGCATACACCCCTTCCCGGTCCAGCTCCATGATTTCAGAGCACACACGGTCCAGGAAGTAGCGGTCGTGCGTCACCATGAGCAGGCTCAGGTTGCCCTTTCCCAGATACCCTTCCAGCCATTCGGTCATGTCCAGGTCCAGATGGTTGGTCGGCTCGTCCAGAATCAGCAGGTCGGGCTCCGTAATCAGCACGTTGGCCAACGCCACCCGCTTGAGCTGCCCGCCGGACAACTGCCCGATGGGCTGGTCAAAGTTTCTGATTTTCAGCTGCGACAGAATCTGCTTGGCCTTCCGCTCATAGTCCCATGCCTTTTCGTGCTCCATGCGTTCCAGCAGGTCGTCCAGTCCCGGATTGCCGGGAGTCTCCAGGCACTTCTCGTATTCCCGGATCAGGTCCACCGTCGCATTGCCGTGATAGAAGCACGCCTCCAGCACCGTGAGCCCTTCGGGATAGCCGGGCGACTGTTCCAGATAGCCCACCCGCAGGTCACGCCTGAAGGTGATACGCCCCTCGTCATACCCCTCCTTACCGGCGAGGATGTTGAGCAGCGTGGTCTTGCCGGTACCGTTCTTGGCAATCAGCCCCACCCGTTGTCCCTGCGCCAGGCCGAACGAGATTTTCTCAAAAAGCACCAGGTCGCCGAACGACTTGGTCAGCTCTTCCACTTGTAAATAAGGAACCGCCATACCCCTATCCCATTGTGGCCTCCACCTCGCGCAGGATACGTTCATACTCCGCACGCAGGCTGCACGACTTGCCTTCGCTCACCCGGTCGGCAATCAGCGCGGCCGGATTCACCACCACCGGGGTGTCGGCAAAACGCAAGGCCGGGTATTCCTGCTGCCCGTCGATGACCGTCACCCACTCCATGCCATCCATCTCGTTCACCAGAATGGCACCGAAGGCAAAGCCAAAACTCTCCCAGGCCTGCCGCTGGCGCGAATGGAACTTGCCGCTGTCCATCACGCGCTGGATGTTGTCGATGTCGGCTTCCACCGAGGTGAAGTCCTTGTTCAACTGTTTCTTGATGGTACTCACCGCCCAGTCGAACTGCTCGTTAATCTGATTGATCTCCAGCACCCGCACCGGGATTACCGCTTTCCACGGAGCCTCGTCGGCACGACGTATCCGCAGACTGCGCACGATGCCCTCGCCCACCTTGGGACTTTCTCCTTTGGCCACGGTGAACGAACATTCCACGGCAATGTTTCCCTGTCCGGTCACCCAGAAATGCGTGGTGTACCACGCGTTGTTCTCCTGGAAGTTCTCCGACCAGTACACACACGCCCATGCGCCTGCCTCTACCTGACGCGCACCCGGCGTGTGGCGCAGTTCGTCCTCCATGCAGGTGCGGGCATAGCGCTCGTCCCCCTGATAGGCGGAGATACGGAAATTGCCCGTCCATTTGTCGGGATGGTAAAAAAGGAAACTTTCTTCCGAGTCTTCAAACTCGTGCCACCCGTCGGGATACTCCAGCGAGAACCACGAACCGGGAGCAATGTATTTCTGCATACGGCTTATTCAATTAAAAAGTTAGGAAACAAGAAGCCCCTCCTCACTTCACCGGGAGGATTTCAATCCAGTAATCGTCGGGGTCATTGATGAAGTACAGCCCCATCTGCTCGTTCTCGTAGCACACGCACCCCATCTCTTTGTGGAACGCGCGCACCTCGTCATAATCGCCTTCCACCCTCATACATAGGTGGCTCTCGTTCTCACCCAGCTCATAGGGCTGCCGGTGGTCGCGCAGCCAGGTCAGCTCCAGCCGAAAGGAGGTATGGTCGTCCCCCAGATACACCAGGATGAACGAACCGTCGGCAGCCTCCTTGCGTTTCAGTTCATGCAGTCCCAACGCCGTTTCATAGAAACGGATACTCTTCTCCAAATCGGTCACGTTCACATTGAAGTGGTCAAATCTTCCTTTTACTTTCATAGGTCTTTATTTTTAGTCATGAATCATCTATCAAAACAGTTGCTCCGTCTGGCCGCGCTGCCTGAGCTCCACCATGCGTGCGCCCGTCCGCCCGGCCACCGGCCCGAAAGCGGCTGCCGCAGCATAGGCCTCGTCGAAATGCATCGGCACAAAGATAGCGGTTTTTATCTGTTCCACCAACTGGCGCGCGCCCCTATCATATTCCCTTCCCAGGCGGGGATCGACGGGGAACATCACGCAGTCCAGTTGCGGTGCGAACTTCTTCAGCCGCCCCAGCTCTATCAGGAACAGCCGCTCGCTGCGCCGCCACTCCTCCTCGCTGCTCTCGTCCATCCAGTGCCAGTTGTTCAGGTCGCCGGCATGAAAGAAGGTGTGGCCCTGCAAGGAGAACCAGAACGACACCCCGACATCGGTCGACCCGAAAGCCCGCACCCGCAGTCCCTCATCGGCATACTCGTCCCCTCTGCGCAGCCACACGATGCCGGGCACCTCGCGCACCGGCTTCCGGTGGCGGTAGATGTCCCGCGACAGCAGGTACACGGCATCCGGCCGCCGTTCGCGCCACGACAGGATGTCGGGGTTGAAATGGTCGGCATGAAAATGGCTCGCCAGGACATAGAGCCGTCCCGGACGCTGCAGGATCCGGTCGTGCAACACCCCGGCCCCGGCCGACACCGAGTCCTCAAAATAATCCATAATGACGGTCACCCCGTCGGCCAGCAGCGCAAAGCCGCTATGATATAAATACACAAGTTCCATACACATTATTCTATTAAAAAAAGCGGGGAGGCTCATTTCCCGATGGGCTGGATAGCGGCCCGGGTCGCCTTGTCAATCTCCAGGAACATATAGTTCACCCTCCCGGAGTGAATCAGCTCCTTGTGCCGCTCGTACATCGAGGTGGCATACTGTTTCGACTTTTCAAACAAGAGCCACGAGATGCTTTCCTGGCTCTTGCCCGACATGGTGGAGTCGAGCTTCTCCTCGGGGAAGAAATCGTCCAGATGGACATCGCCTATCATGGAAGTCTCCAGGAAACTGACCGAGCTGTGCTGACGGTCGGTATAATAGCCCACAAACATGTGGTTGGGCAGCCTCACCAGAATCGGATTGATATTGATGGCCTTCAGCAGCGAGGCAAACAGCACACTGCCGTCCACGCAGTTGATCTGTGCCGACTCAACCGCATCGTCGAACGTGCGCACCCGCTGGGTGAAGACCACGTTAGAGGACAGGCTGGTATTGCTGATCGAGCTGTACCTGAAGCCCCGCTTCTGCAACACGTACCACAACGCATAGACCTGCTTGTCCACCGTCCGGGCATCCTTGCTCTGGTAGCCCCAGAAACGGTTGACGATGCGGGTGTTCAGCGCCTCGCGCAGGATGCGGTCTATCTGCGGATTGTCCTCATTGACGTAGGCCGCAAAGAACTGCCCCGTATCGTGAAACTTCATGCGGCCGTCCAGATACCCCAGCAGGCACTCGTTCACACTCCGCATCGAAAACGTATGGATGCCCCCGCTCAGTTCGCGCCGGTTGAGCCACGCCCGCACCGACACGGTCATCGGCACCGCCTGCACATTCGCGCGCAGTGCCTGATAGTTCCACACGATGTCCGGAAACACCAGGTACTCCTTCCCGGCCTCGGGCAAGACAAACTCGGAGACCGAACGGGAGAAAAACGGAGTCTCGTCCACCTCTATGCGCAGACGGCTGTTGGCGTAGGTGCTCCGCACCCTGACGGCCATGCACGACTTCGGGTCGCCCACATACGAAGCCGTGTCATACGGCGCCACCAGGCAGGCATCGGTCGTGGCCGTCGACAGCAGTACGACCGGAAAGATATTTCCTCCCAGCTCATTGGTCATCTCTATTCGCGGCTTGAAAGGCTCGTGACGGTAGATGTAGACACCCGTCAACAACAACAGCAGGGCCAGCAACACCAAGGCGGCCACCTTCCAGCGATTGGGATACATCATCATAAATCAGACCCATAGGTTTCAAAAAATGCAGTGACATGACCCTCCGACCATGCCCCTGCATACACATAAAAAAAGACGGACCACCGTCGTCAACGCACGGCGATACATTCTATTTCCACCAGCGCGCCTTTGGGCAAGGCTTTCACGGCCACCGCCGAGCGGGCCGGGAACGCGCCTTCGAAGTACCGGGCATACACCGCATTCATCTCGGCAAACAAAGACATGTCGGCCAGGAAGACGGTCGTCTTCACCACATGGGCCGTAGTCAGTCCGGCCTCGGCCAAGATCTGCTTGATGTTCTCAAACGCCTGTGCCGTCTGCTCGGCAATGCCGCCTTCCACAAATTCGCCCGTGGCAGGATTCACCGGAATCTGTCCGGAGAGGAAAATCATGCCATTCACTTCGATGGCCTGGCTGTAAGGCCCGATAGCGGCCGGCGCCTTTTCTGTAAAGATAACTTTCTTCATAGGTGTCATTTTAGTATTATACGTATGCAAAGATAGCTGAAACCATGAGCCAAGCAAAACAAACCAGAAAAAAAACGACCGTTCTTTTGGAATATATGCAGGATTTTAACTACATTTGCACACGCAAACGGCGAACGGAGGCCACCATCGCTTTCCCGACATCGCCGACATCCTTCTTTAGCATAGAAACAAAAAGAAACAAAACAATCAATTCAATCAGTAACCATTGATTCATCACGGCGAATCCCGTCAGCGGACCAGCCTGATTACCTACCTTCAATGTGTTGCATAAATTCATTACACCTATACTTATGTATAACATCATTCAATTAAATGACAAAGATTTGCCCGAATTGCAGCAGATTGCCAAAGAGTTGGGTCTGAACGAAGTCGGTTCTCTGAACAAAGAAGAACTGGTCTACCGCATTTTGGACGAACAGGCCATCGTGGGGGCCACCAAGAAAACAGCCGATGCCAAACAAAACGACAACCGTGCCGACGGACAGCCTCGCAAACGCTCCAGAATCAGCGTGAAGAAAGACGGCGACAAGGTCTACACCGCCACCAAGGACAAGGCGCAGAAGCTGGAAGCCAACACGCCTCCATTGCCGGCACAACCCGACCTGTTCAAAGAGGAAGCAGAGGCTCCTACCTCCAATGAGACACCGGCCGACGGCACAGCAGCCGAAACGACAGACGTAGCCGCAGAAAAGCCCAAAGCGAAAAGAGGACGGAAACCGGGCTCCAAAAACAAGGCCACAGTGGCCAAAGAAGACGCCCCCACTCCTGAACCCTTCCAGGCAGAGCCGGCAGCACCGGCTGAAGCACTCCCCGAAGCCATTGCCGAAAACGAAGCACTCCCACCGCTGGACCTGACCTCCAACGACGATTTCATCCCCATTGAAGACTTGCCCTCCGAGAAATTCGACATTCCTTCCGAACTGATTGGCAAGTTCGAGGCCACCAAAGTGGAGACACCGGCCCCCACCGCTGCCACACCGGACAACAAGAACAATAATTTCCAGAAAAACCGCCAGCAGCGTTTCAACAACCGCAACAACGGCAAACAGCAGAATGCAGGACAGAACAACGCCAATCCCCAAAACGCCACCGACACAGCCGCCAAACAACCCGAGAAACCGGCCGAAAAGATGTACGACTTCGATGACATCCTGAAAGGCAGCGGCGTACTCGAAATCATGCCCGACGGCTACGGATTCCTGCGCTCATCCGACTACAACTACCTTTCTTCACCTGATGACATTTATGTCTCACAGTCGCAAATCAAGCTCCTGGGGCTGAAAACAGGCGATGTGGTCGACGGCACCATCCGTCCGCCGAAGGAAGGAGAAAAATATTTCCCATTGGTCAAGGTTTTCAAAATCAACGGCATGGATCCCGGACTGGTAAGAGACCGTGTCCCCTTCGACCATCTTACACCGCTCTTCCCCGACGAGAAGTTCAAGCTCTGCAAGGGATATGATGACAATCTTTCGGCCCGCGTGGTGGACCTCTTCGCCCCCATCGGCAAGGGGCAACGCGCCCTGATTGTGGCACAGCCCAAGACCGGTAAGACCATCCTGATGAAGGACATCGCCAATGCCATTGCCGCCAACCACCCCGAAGTCTATATGATCATGCTGCTGATTGACGAGCGACCGGAAGAAGTGACCGACATGGCCCGCAGCGTCAACGCCGAAGTCATCGCCTCCACATTCGACGAACCCGCCGAACGCCACGTGAAGATTGCCGGCATCGTACTCGAAAAAGCCAAGCGCATGGTAGAATGTGGCCATGATGTCGTCATCTTCCTCGACTCCATCACCCGTCTGGCACGTGCCTACAACACCGTGTCGCCGGCTTCCGGCAAAGTGTTGTCGGGTGGTGTGGACGCCAATGCCCTGCACAAGCCCAAACGGTTCTTCGGCGCGGCCCGCAACATCGAGGGAGGCGGGTCGCTGACCATCATCGCCACCGCCTTGATTGACACCGGATCCAAGATGGACGAGGTCATCTTCGAAGAATTCAAGGGAACCGGCAACATGGAGCTCCAGCTGGACCGCAACCTCAGCAACAAACGCATCTTCCCGGCTGTCAACATCATGGCTTCCAGCACCCGCCGTGACGACCTGCTGCTGGACAAGACCACACTCGACCGTATGTGGATTCTGCGCAAATACCTCAGCGACATGAACCCCATCGAAGCGATGGACTTCGTGAAAGACCGTCTGGAGAAGACCAAGGACAACGAGGAGTTCCTGATGAGCATGAATTCGTAAGCAGCTTTGATGGGAGCCCTCCCATTCATCAGATACGGGGGTGTGTCAAAACCAAACAACCTGTCCAATGGTTGGGTTTTGACACACCCTCTTTTTTTCCCGCCCTGGCGCGAGATACAGACGTATGCAGGCCAACGTCCCGAGGAGAGACTCTTGCCGCAGCACCATGCACATTCAGCCGAAAAAACGCTGCCTGTCTGCCGATTGGCAGAAAACCTTTGTGAGGAAACTGAAATTTGTCGTAACTTAGCAGCAAAAATCCGTAAAACCACACCAGAACTGCCATGAACCCGAAACAAAAAGCTGAAGAATTGGGCACCGCACCCGTCAGCAAACTGCTCACGCAATATGCCGTGCCGGCCATCATTGCCATGACCGCATCTTCCTTGTACAATATGGTGGACAGTATCTTCATCGGCCACGGCGTAGGTGCCCTGGCCATTTCAGGACTGGCCATCACGTTCCCGCTGATGAACCTGGCCGCCGCGTTCGGCTCGCTCGTCGGCGTAGGGGCCTCCACCATCATCTCCGTCAAGCTGGGGCAGCGTGACTATCCTTCGGCCCAGCACATTCTGGGCAATGTCGTTTCGCTCAACCTCACCATCGGTATCGCCTTCACCGTGGTATGCCTGCTCCTGCTCGACCCCATCCTGCGCTTCTTCGGGGCGAGCGACGCCACCCTGCCCTATGCACGCGATTATATGGTGACCATCCTGCTGGGCAACGTCATCACCCACATGTATTTGGGGCTCAACGCTGTGCTGCGCTCGGCCGGACACCCGCAGAAGGCCATGACCGCCACCATCTTTACAGTAGTGGTCAACACCCTGCTCGACCCGCTTTTCATCTACGGCTTCGGCATGGGCATCCGGGGTGCCGCCATAGCCACCGTACTGGCACAAGCACTCTCGCTGGGCTGGCAGCTGCGCCTGTTTGCCAACCCTTCCGAGCTACTCCACTTCCGCCGGGGTATCTACCGCCTGCAGGGGCACCTTGTGCGGCTCATCATCGGCATCGGCATGGCTCCCTTCCTGATGAACCTGGCCTCCTGCTTCATCGTCATTCTCATCAACAAAGGCCTGCACCGGTATGACGGCGACCTGGCCATCGGTGCATACGGCATTGTCAACCGCATCGTCTTCTTCTTTGTGATGGTGGTATTTGGCTTCAACCAAGGCATGCAGCCCATTGCAGGCTACAATTTCGGAGCGCGGCAGTTCGGTCGCGTCAACGAGGTGTTCAAGATGACCGTCGTGGCGGCCACCGTCGTCACCACTTCGGGCTTCCTGGTAGGGATGCTCCTGCCCCGGCTCACAGTGTCCGCCTTCACCAACGACGAGGGACTCATCGCCTTGGCTGCCGACGGACTGCGCATCACATTGCTCTGCTTCCCGGTGGTAGGCTTCCAGATGGTGGCCTCCAACTTTTTCCAAAGCATCGGCATGGCCTCTAAAGCCGTCTTCCTCTCGCTCAGCCGCCAGGTGGTGGTGCTGATACCCTGCCTGCTGCTGCTCCCGCTGGCCTTCGGCGCTCAGGGCATCTGGTACAGCATGCCGCTGTCTGACCTCATCGCCTCGGTCATCTCTGCCATCCTGCTCGTCCGGCAGTTCCGGCAGTTCAAGCACGCTGAACGGCCAGCAGTCCAATGACACCATGCCGGCAGAAACCTTCCTCACTCCGACTTTTGTCAACCAGGTTGGCCGCAATAACAAAAAATAAGGCAGCCATCCGAACAAAACAACTATAAATTTGTTCTATTAGTGAAGTCCGCCCGACAAGGGCTTGACTTTTACGAAACCTACCAAACAACAAGCGATATGAATGAACACTATGTCATCAATCTGGGACGCCAATTAGGCAGCGGCGGCAAGGAAATCGGCAAACGGCTGGCCGATGAACTGGGTTTTGCCTTTTACGACAAGGGGCTGATAGACCTTGCCTCGAAAGAGAGCGGCCTCTGCCCGGAACTTTTCGAGAAAGCCGACGAGAGCTCTTCCCAACGTCTGCTGGGCGGCTTGTTCGGCACACGTCTCCCACTCATTGCCGAAGGTGCCTATCCTTTTGGGGCTTATCTGAACAACGACTCGCTGTTCAAAATACAAAGTGATGTCATCCGCCATCTGGCGGAGCAGCAGTCCTGCCTCTTCGTAGGCCGGTGTGCCGATTACATCCTGCGGGATCATCCTCGTTGCTGCAACATCTTCATATCGGCTTCTGTCGAGGCCCGCGCCTCACGGCTGATGCAACTGCACGGCATTGACCGGGAGGCCGCCTGCCACCTGATGGAAAAGGCCGACAAGCGGCGGGCCGCCTACTATGACTATTATACCAACAAGAAATGGGGCGTGGCGTCGAGCTACCACCTGTGCGTGGACTCCTCTGCACTGGGCATTGACGCCAGCATTGACCTCATTAAAAGTTTTGTCCTACAGAAGCTCGGTTGTCGTCATCCATGACTCAAAAGGTGTTATTGGTGCACTTCAACGACCTTTAGGACATCATTTTACCAATCATTGATGATATATTTGCCTGAGAGGAACATACACTGTTCTTCCCATTTTATTCACCTTTAAAAACATCCTACTATGAACAAAAACGAAATTGGAATTAACGCAGGGATTGTATGGCGCATTATGAACAATGATCAGTCATGGACCTACTCACAACTACAGTCCGCCAGCGGACTGAGCGAGCGCGAAGTGTCGGCAGCCATCGGATGGCTGGCACGAGAAGACAAGATTGAGTTCTCCGAAACCAACGGTGAAGAGTGCTTCCGCCTGATTATCCTACACATCTATTTTTAACGGTACGCATTTTCAGCCGCCGGGTAGTTTATTAAGTAACGAAGATGAGGGTGTGTCAAAACAAAGTCAATATGTACTGCTGAGTTTTGACACACCCTCATCTTTCTTTTTTCATCCACCCGATATTCAGTCGGCCATCGTCAGCTCAATGATATAGTCGGCCACATCGGGCACCTCGCCGACAGACAACAACAGCCCTTCTTTGTTCTGCTGGAACTTCACCGGTCGGTGTCCGTCAAAGGTCACCGCCGCCTTCACTTTCTTCGTCACCGGCAGGAAGAGGCAGCCGTCCTCCGGTCGCAGGATATGCACATACTGCTTGTTCCCTTTGCGGGTCGTCACGCCCCACGCGCGGGTCGTCACATCGCCCGCCGTCGTCCCATAGATGGTTTCTCCATACTTGTCCAGCCATTCTCCCATCCCCGCCAGCCGTTCCAAGGCCTTGGCAGGCAGCTCTCCGTCGGGTTGCGGGCCGATGTTCAGCAGGAAGTTCGCCCCCTTGCCGGCAGCCCCCACCAAGTAGCGCACCAGCTCTTTCACCGACTTGTAGTTCTGGTCGGTCACCTTATACCCCCACATGCCGTTCATCGTCTCGCAGGTCTCCAACGGCAGGCGGCTCACCACCGAGTTGCCGCTGAAGCCCGCCTTGTTCTCCCCGGGCAGGTCACGTTCGAACAGCTGGATGTCCTCGCCGGGATAAGGGGCAAGATGATGGTTGTTGCCAATCAGCACAGCAGGTTTCAGGCGGTGGATCAGCGCATACTGCTCGCCCAACTGCCAGTCGAACGGCTCAGACGCTGAGTTCTGATCCCACATCCCGTCGAACCAGATGGCATCCGGGTCGTAACGCACAATCAGCTCTTCCAACTGGTGGTTCATGAAAGCGAAATACGATTTCCAGTCGGCCTTCTGGGGGTCCTTGCCCGTGTTACGGCCGGTAGACCCCATTGGATAGTCATCGCGGGTCCAGTCTATGTGCGAATAGTAGAAATGCACCTTGAGGCCCTGCTTCCTGCACTCATCCGTCAGCTCACGCACAATGTCACGCTTGAAGGGGGTGGCATCCACAATGTCATAATCAGAATACTGCGTGTCGAACATGGAGAAGCCGTCGTGGTGGCGCGTGGTGAAGCAGATATAGCGGGCACCTGCCTGCCTGAAGGCCGACACCCACTGTGCGGCATCGAAATAAGCCGGATAGAACCCCCGGGCCGCTTTGGCATATTCATCCTTGTGGATATAATTCGACTGCAAATACCACTCTCCCTGCCCGAACATGCTGTAAATGCCCCAGTGGAGGAAAATACCGAACTTGTTGGCGGCAAACTGCTGACGTGCCGCCACGTTTTCAGGCGTAGGCTGGTAACCTTCTTGGGCCAATGCCGGTGTCGCCGCCAATGCACCCGTCAGGGCCAACCCTGCCACTACACTTGTGAAATGTTTCATAATCTTTCATTAAGGAATTACTTGTATGACAGCAAAGATACAACAAAAAACTGAGGATGAGGGCAGCATGATGAAAAATCCATGGCAGCTATCGGCGAAGCGATGGGACATACTACCGAATTGCGCAACACGCCTCTCTCCGAAATCGTTCAACAACGCCCTTGTTGACTGCGCCAACCAAAAGGTAATCAATATGATAGCATAAAAGGCAGGAAGAAGAAACGATGATGTTGCATAAACGCTCCACCTTTTGGTAAGAGATGTATCAGGTGTTATAACATCCATTATTTCAAGGAGATAAGGAGAGCCGTCAGATATTTCGCTCAACATTTGTATTACATTCTGCAAAACAACTCAACAGGAATCAAACCAACGATTTTACCTGTTTTTCACAGATAATTCCATAATTCTTAGGCTGTTTGAGAACTTTTCCATACCTTTGACATCGGTTAGATACATCTCTTACCAAGAGATGTATCTAACCGGAAACAAGAAAGTGTAGAATTTACTCAAAATGAAATGTAAGGTTAAGCTAAAATCGCCAGTTGGCAGAAAGTTTGACTCTAAGAGTCATCTTTTACATACTTCATTTGTAACTGATTGTTTCTCAATAGAAAAGAGAAGCAAGCAGGAATAAAAGAAGTGTCTTGACTCCAAAAAATCCACTGCCTTTCCCATCTGTTTCTATCCTTCTTCCCCATTATAAATTATACATTGTAAATTATAAATTATATTTTGTCATGGACGACCGTTGGTATGTGTTGCGCGATTTAGCACGTCCAAACGCCAAGAATCCCGCCTACAAGCAACTGCAAGCGATGCCCGGAATGGCAGATTGCGTGTTTGTGCCTCTCAAACAACATATCTTCATGGAGTTTGGGAAGCGTGTGGTGCGCTTTGTCCCCTATATGCCCGACCTTGTCTTCGTCCATAAGTCCAAGGAAGAGCTTGACCCCATCGTCCGCAAGATGGAACTGTTGCAGTACCGCTATGTGCGTGGTGGCAAGCAGTTTGAGGCATTGAGTGTGC
>CAMAFR010000048.1 GCA_945833835.1 uncultured Bacteroides sp. | reverse complement strand
AAGTTACGAAAAATATTTCAATCAGCCCACTGATTCTTAATAAATTATATTACCGCATAACAATATTTTTAATTTAATTCAAAACAGTTTTTAAGTCGCATCCTTTTATTTGCCTATTGCAGACATGTGTAACAGGAATAAGAGAGGGACAGAACATAAATTATGACATGCTACGCAAGAATAGTATAATGCTACCCCCTCTCACCGAGCAGCAAGCCATAGTTGAGTACATAGATGCAAAACTGTCGAAGATAGACCAATATATGGCAGACCTGCAGGCAGAGATAGACTATCTGAAAGAGTTCAAGCAACGCCTGATAAGCGATGCCGTGACAGGACAAATATGTGTGGCAGAGCCACAGAAAGGAGACACACAATGAAAAAGAAAGAAAAAGACATCGCTCTCTTTGTAGCATTTTGCATTGAGGAATATGGGGCAGCCAAGGGGATGACTGGCGAGCAAGTTCTTGACCTGTTTGTCAAATATGGCCTGACAGAATATCTTGAAGAGTTTTACGAACCGCTTCACACGCAAGGTCGCCAGTGGCTGATAGAAGAAATTGACGAGTTTATTAACATCAGAAAGAATAAAGGCGTATGAAGATTTTTCATGGCAGTCTGGAGATAGTAGAACATCCGATGATACTTATCCCCAACAGAAAACTTGACTACGGAGAGGGCTTCTACACCACGACATCAGAGAAACAAGCCAAAGAATGGGTTGAAAGACGCATGTTTGAGCAGAATGCCAATGCCGGCTATATAAATGTATATGAGTTTGATGTCAAGGCAATGTCGGAGCTAAAGGCCCTCACATTCTCTAAACCCAGCAGAGAATGGGCTGAGTTTGTCATGGCAAACAGAACCAAGAGAGGCTTCACACACGACTACGACATCGTATACGGTCCTGTAGCCAACGACAGGGTTTATCTGCAGTTCGGCCTGTATGAATCGGGAGCCATCGGCATTGAGTCTCTGATAAGGGAACTCAAAACCTACAAATTGGTTGATCAGTATCTTTTCCACACAGAAAAGGCACTGGCAAGCTTGAAATTTATAGAATCAAAGAAAATAATGAAGTGACATGGTACAGATAAATCAAGATAATCTCCATCTGCTCATGCCAGGAAAGATATTCTGGTTGGTGGAATACCTGCACGATGATTTCGGATACTCCCTGAAAGAGTGTCTGACACGCATCTATCATTCAAAGTTATACAAAAAACTTTCGTCTGAGAGTACCAAATACTGGCACTTGGGCCCGGTAGATTTGTATGAAGAATTAAAACAGGAACTGTAAAAGCAGAAAACGCTTATGGCAACAGACATATCGGAAAAAGGACTTGAAACCATCATTACTTCATAGCTCCGTGACACGCAAGGATATGAGCAGGGTGTTTCAGACGACTATGTCAAGGAATTCGGCATTGACACCGAGCGAGTAAAGCGGTTTATCCTCTCTACACAAAAAGAGAAGGTGGAGCGTATGGGCTGCTTTGACAGCGCGTCATCAGAGCGCAACTTCCTCATGCGTCTGAGCAATGAGCTGAGCAAACGAGGGGTAACGGACGTGTTGCGCAAGGGCTACAAGTATATCACTGAAACATTCGATATGTACTATTCCACGCCATCAGAACTGAACCCGAGCGCACAGGAGATGTACAGTCGCAACATTTTCTGTGTGACAAGGCAGCTCTTTTACAGCACCTCCAACAACAACAGTATTGACTTGTATATCTCACTGAATGGTCTGCCAGTCATGACCATAGAATTGAAGAACCATTATACGCACCAGACGGTGGATACAAGAAGACGGGAAAAAGGGAGAAATGCATCGAAGAAATCACCGGCAACAGATATGACGGTTAGGTTCCCCGATGGGACGTTGATAGCCGAGAAGAGTGCCGCCGATACATTGGAAAAAGTCGTTAGAAGGATAGGTGTGGATAACGTACGCCATGTGGTGGAGCAATTGAATTTGAAGATCTGCAAAGTACCTGTCATTTCCAATCGCCGTGACGAGAAATATGGAAAGTCGCAACGTTCGCTTGGTGGAGGTTGGCTCCTGATTACTCATTCTAATAATCGGATGAAAAGGAATCATGATACGAACACATGGAGAAACAAGAATTCCCCCGAACCTCAGGAAAAGGCCTATTTCGGGGGAATTTTTTATTTTTCCTACGAAGATAGGATATATTTACCATATTAACAATCAAATGGTTGCATTTATTTTGTTTATTTCGTGACTATTCCTATCTATATCTGTTTATTATCATGCTTTACGAAAAACCGTCACTTGTGACGCTTTTTCGGAGTCAAAGTTATCTATTTTATCTCAAAGCGAAGAAGGAAATTAAGAAAAAAGCACTAGAAATCAATGATTTTCCTGTTTTGTAGTACCAATTCCACTTGCCGATGCCCATTTTTCTTTGCAAAGTTACTGCCCGGGGAATAGTCAAGTACCGCCATGCTAACAGGCTGAGGAGTTTTGAACGGATCAACAAGAACCATGTGCACGTTCACCGACCGCCCGATGCGTTTCACACCGCATGAGCGGCGGTGCCGACGCTGGCTGTCATCGTTTGGAGAGCCTGGTTGAAGTCCGCCACCCTTGGGTCACGGTCGTCATACTCCAGTGCGTAGCTTGCTACGGCTGCATACTTCACGAGCTTCCTGGAGCCCCTGTAATGCGTGTGGAAATAAGCTACGGCGCGTTTCACATTGCCGGGCAGTGCCCAACGGCAGAAGTAATACATGTATCTCCCCATCAGCTTCTGACGGAAGTCGGGGGGCAGCAGCTCATCAAAGTGCTGAAGGGCGTATTTTATTGGGGCCACCACCTCCGGCTGGCGGCCCCAGAGGGCTATCTCCTCGCTGTCTAACCGGAACTGGTGCTGGGCGTCATACATCCGGATGAGGGAATAGTACTCCATCGCCGCCCTGTTATACTTGTGGAATCCCTCTTGTGCAAAAGCCTCATCGGTGGCGCAGTGCAGTGACAGCCGGTAGGGCGGATTCTCCGTCTTGAGGAAGTCTATGGTTTCATCCGACATCAATACGGTCACCGATCTCAATCTTTCATAAATCTCATGCAGACAACTGTCCAGCAGGAAATGGCACAGCACCGGGTCTTGACGGATGGACTCTTCCTCATTCAGCACCTTCAGGCAACACTCCATACACTCTTGTTCGGCTGCGAAGAACTGCTCCAACTCATGGAAAAGCCCCCTCACCTGAGCCGGTATCGAGGGGTCATCGATGCCGAACAAGCTCCTCGGACATTCGGCGTTGCCCATCACCGACGCCTCACGCACGGGCTTGGACTCCATCTGGTAGGTCTCCATCTGGGCGGCAGTGGGCTTATGATACCGTTCGGTCGTTCTCCCGAAAAGTGTTTTCAAGGGGGATGTATGGCTCCGGATCTGCCTGAGCAGGATTTCTACCGAATTAAAATGGTCATTGTGGTCGGTGGCAAAACTTCTGTTGAACGTCTCCTGAAATTTTCGCAGCCGTGCCAGCTCTGCCTCCATCTTCCTGCGGCAATCTGCAAGATAGCCGGTGAACCTCTCCACTTGCGCCAATGTCCAATGACGCATCGACAAGGCATAGAGCAGGCGGTCGCCGCCCTCTTCTTTAAACTTTTCGCAGATGTCAATGATATCGTTCAACGACTGGATGGTGGGTTCAACGTCTGAATAGATGTATTGAGCCCGAATAATTTCTTTATTTAACATATATAAGAAAATTCGTTAAATTAGAATTCTTGATGTCTCTGTTGGCTTGTTTACATTGTTAACATTTTCAAGAAACTTAGCCAACAGGACTCAAAGATACAGGATATTTTTTTCACTACAAAACAGTATAGAAAAAACTGCCCTTCCGCTCACGGGTCTGTCCATCCGAACGCAAAAAATTTCCGTTGTTTGTGGCCGCCGTCTGAGCGGCCCCGCTGCCGCTTTTTTGCCCAAAAGCAAAGAGGGTTCCGGCGAATGGATGTAATTTTGCCCATCATTCATTTTTAACTTATCAGACTTTATGGCAAATCACATTTCCTCTTCTGCCGCCTTCAGCGACACCAAGCCGCACTACGACCTGCTGGACGGGCTGCGCGGCGTGGCCGCACTGCTGGTGGTGTGGTACCACGTGTTCGAGGGCTATGCCTTCGCGGGCGAGAAACCTTTCATCGAGTGCATCAACCACGGCTATCTGGCCGTAGACTTCTTCTTCATGCTGTCGGGATTCGTCATCGGCTATGCCTACGACGACCGCTGGAACCGGACGCTGACCCTGACGGGATTCTTCCGGCGGCGCCTCGTACGCCTGCACCCGATGGTGGTCATGGGGGCTGTGCTGGGGGCCGTCACCTTCCTGGTGCAGGGGGGCGTGCAATGGGACGGCACCCCCGTGGCCACCTCTGCCGTCATGCTGGCCCTGCTGCTGACGATGTGCTTCATCCCTGCCGTGCCGGGCTGCGGCTATGAGGTGCGTGGCAACGGGGAGATGTTCCCGCTCAACGGACCGGCCTGGTCGCTGTTCTTCGAATACATCGGCAACATCCTCTACGCCCTGTTCATCCGCCGCCTGTCCGACAAGGCGCTGCTGGCGCTGGTCCTCGCGCTGGGGGCCGCGCTGGGCTGTTTCGCCATCTTCGATGTCTCGGGCTATGGCAGCATCGGCGTGGGATGGACGCTGGACAGCGTGAACTTCCTGGGCGGGGCCCTGCGGATGCTGTTCCCCTTCAGCACAGGTATGCTGCTCTCCCGCCATTTCCGTCCCCACCGCATCAAGGGGGCGTTCTGGATATGCGCCGCCCTACTGGCCGCCCTGCTGTTCGTCCCCTTCATCGGGGGCACGGCTCCCATCCTGTGGAACGGCCTGTTCGAGATTTTCTGCATCGCCGCCGTCTTCCCCTTGATTGTGTGGCTCGGAGCCTCGGGACAGACCACCGACCGGTTCTCCACCCGCGTCTGCAAGTTCCTGGGTGACCTGTCGTTCCCGCTCTACATCATCCATTATCCGTTCATGTACCTGTTCTACTCGTGGCTCATCAAGACCGGGCTCCACAGTTTTGCCGAGACCTGGCAGGTGGCGCTGTGTGTCTACGGGTGGAACGTGCTGGTGGCCTACGCCTGCCTGAAGCTCTACGATGAGCCGGTGCGGAAATGGCTGGCCGCACGGTGGGTCAACAAACACCCCGGTGCCCGATGAGCCCCTCGGCCCTCCTCCCCGAAACAGGGCGGGAACGCCTGTTCCCGCTGGACCTCCTGCGCGTGCTGGCGTGCTTCCTGGTGGTGTGGCAGCACGTGACGGAGGCCTACTACATCGGGCCGGACCTGACGGTGGTACGGAATGCGGACACGCCTCTCGTGGGGTGGATGAACAGCCTGACCCCCATCGAGGTGCCGCTCTTCGTCATGATTTCGGGCTACTTCCTGCTGCCCCTGCGCAGCGGCACGGCGGCGTTCTTCCGCCGGCGCTTCACGCGCATCCTGGGCCCGTTTGTGTGCTGGTGCGCCGCCTACGCGGTGTTCTACGTGTTCTACCGGGGCGACTCGGCGGCCGACTGCCTGCGGCACATCTGCCATATCCCCGTGAACTACGGGACGGAGGTGGGCCACCTGTGGTTTGTCTATATGCTGGCGGGGCTCTACCTGCTGGTGCCTGTCCTCTCTCCCTGGCTGGAGAGCTGCACGCGCCGCCAGCTGCAGGGCTACCTGTGGCTGTGGGGCTTCACCACCCTGCTGCCTTATCTGCACCTGGTCTTCCCCGCCGTGCTGGGCGAGTGTTTCTGGAACCCCACCCCGCTGCTGCATCACTTCACGGGCTTCACGGGCTACTTCGTGCTGGGCCACTACATCCGCCGCTACGGGGGGCTACGGGCCCCGCTGGCCGGGGCACTGCTGGCGGGCGGCTACCTGCTCACGGTGGGCATCTACCAGTACCGGTTAGCAGAGGCGGAGTCGGTCAGCGATCTGGAAGTATGCTGGCGGTTCTGCGGGGCCAACATCGCCGTCATGGCGTATGCCGTGTTCTCGCTCGCCGTCCGCCTGAAGTGGAAGGGGAGCACAGGGGCCGGCCGGTGGGTGAGCCGCATCGCCGTGCACAGCTACGGGGTCTACCTCTGCCACCTGATGTACGTCCACCTGTTCAGCGACGCCCTGAGCGGACCGCTGGGCCGGGTCTATTGGCAGATACCGGTCATCACGCTGTGCGCCTTCGGTGCCACCTGCCTGACGGTGCGCCTGCTGGCGTGCCTGCCCTACTCCAAATACTGGTTGGGAAGTTAATGGGGCCGCCCCTTTGACACCTGCCCGATGTTTGTTACCTTTGCACGGCAAAACCATCATCACCATGAGAAACATCATCGCCAAGATACAAGCCACCCACCCCCTGTCTGACGAGGCCCTGCAGGCGCTGACCGCCGGCATGGAGCGTCGGTTCTACCCCAAAGAGACGTGCATCGTGGCCTCCGGACACACCGACCGGCTGGTGTACTTCATTGAGAAGGGAGTGACGCGGTCGGTGTTCCACCATGACGGGACGGACACCACCACCTGGTTCAGCAAGGAGGGAGACATCACCTTCGGCATGGACTCGATGTACTACCAGCAGCCCTCCATCGAGAGCATAGAGACCATCGAGGACTGCGAAATCTACGTCCTCCCCATCGACCGGCTGAACGAGCTCTACGAACAGTATATCGACATCGCCAACTGGGGGCGGGTGCTGCACCAGGACGTGAACAAGGAGCTGAGCCATATCTTCGTGGACCGCCTGCAGCTCTCTCCCAAAGAGCGCTACGAGCATTTCCTGCTGCGCTATCCGGGCCTCATCAACCGGGTGAAGCTGAAGTATGTGGCGGCCTTCCTGGGGGTATCCATCTACACGCTGAGCCGCATCCGGGCGCAACGCTGAGATGGGCCGGACCAGGAGGCGCAGCGTTGTAGGGTGGGTGATGATCTTTGTGCCGAAAAAACATCCGCAAAAGAATGGAAAATCGTACCTTTGGCCGAATTTTAAAACCAACCATCGTATGACCGACAATCATCAGGAAATGTTCCCCGTCGTAGACGAGGAAGGCAACATCACCGGAGCTGCCACACGGGGCGAATGCCATAACGGGAGCAAACTGCTCCATCCGGTCGTGCATCTGCACGTATTCAACAGCCGGGGCGAACTGTTCTTACAGAAGCGTCCGGAATGGAAAGACATACAGCCCGGCAAATGGGACACTGCCGTAGGCGGACACATTGACCTGGGCGAAAGCGTGGACATCGCCCTGCGGCGGGAGGTGCGCGAAGAACTGGGCATCACCGATTTCACTCCACAGCCCCTCACCCATTACGTCTTCGAATCGGCCCGCGAGCGGGAGCTGGTGTTCTGCTTCAAGACGGTGTACGACGGGAAGGTATGCCCCAGCGAGGAGCTGGACGGCGGCCGTTTCTGGCCGCTCGACGAAATCCGCCGGCACCTGGGACAGGGAGTGTTCACCCCTAATTTCGAGAGCGAATTCGCCCGCCTGAAGTTCTGATGACGGGAAGACTCCCCCCCCCGATTGACCTACGTCAAGAATTCAGCGGTTTCCGTAAAAAACAGCCTCTATGGCGTTACAACGAAACGGCTTGCCCCCTACATTTGCACCGAAAACTAAAAACAAAGACTAAACATGAAAAAGAAAAAGATTGTAAATTTCCTCTTGGAAGGACTGGCAAAAATGGGCGAGAACCAAATGCGCATCATGGGGCTTTAAAAATGAAGAATGAAGAGTGAAGAATGAAGAATCTTCCACACTTGTCATCCTGAGCAAAGCGAAGGATCTGCTTACACAGCGCAGCTGAAACCGTTAGCGGTTTACAGATGTTTCGCTCCGCTCAACATGACAGGGAGGAGGGAAGATTCTTCATTCTTCATTTTTCATTCTTCATTTAAATCGGTTCTTCATTTTTCATTTAATTCACTGTACGGCTATCTCGGCAAAGCCCATTGGGCCGTCTGCCTTCACCATGCGTGTCGCCTTCAGGATGAGGTAACGGGCCTGGACCGGCGTGAAATAGACCGACTGGAGCACGGGATTGTTCTGGATATTCGAGAACTCGCCGGACTTCACTACGCTGCCGGCGTCATCGGCATTGGTGCTGACAGACAGCTCGTAGTTGGCAATCAGACCCTTGCTGGGCTCGCTTTGGTCGGGCAGGAAATGGAACGAGGACACGGTGCGCACATTGCCCAAGTCGATGACCAGACGGTCGCCTTCCACAAAACAGGTGGTCTTGTCATTGCGGTCGGTGGCTGCCGCAGCCTGCCCTTCGGCCACCCCTGCCAACGTGAACGGATAGCTCTCCATCTTGGCCTGTACCGCCACAAAGAGACAGTCGGCATCCGCACCGGCATCATATACTCCTACCTGATTGATACACAACGGGCCGCGCGCATCGGTGATACGGATGCGCAAGCCGTCGGACACGACGGTTTCAAACCGGAGCAAGCGTTTGTAGCCGATGGTGGTGGTCTCTTCGTTCAGGCGCACCGGCAGCCACTGGCCGTCGGCCTTGTATTCTACCGTAAATGCCTTGACACGCTGTCCCAACGGAATATATTCCTGCAACAGCAGGCGGTTCATGCGCTGAGGACGGGCAAAGGAGAACTCTATGTCGCCCGTGGTCACTCCGTCCTCGGTGGCCCAATAGGTGTCATAGTCGTCATCCGTCATGGCCGCCGCCACGTAGCTGCCGCCACGCTCGTTGCTGACCTTCGCCTTCATGCCGGCCACCAGGTTGGTCTTCAGCTCTTGCTGTAGCAGCTGGTGGAAGCGCACGGCGTTGGCCGAGTCAATCGGATGGATGAGTCCGTTACGGTCGACGGGGAAGTTCAGCAAGAACGTGCCGTTGTGGCCCACGCTGCGGTAGTAGAGGTCGAGCAACTGCTCGGGGGTCTTCACCTTGTCGTCTTCTTCCGGATGATAGAACCATCCCGGACGGATGGAGACGTCGCACTCGGCAGGCACCCACTGGTTGCCGTCGGCATGACCGTACTGCAGTTCGGGGTAGTTGGGATAACCGGGATACACCTCGCCCTTGCGCAGGAACGCCCAGTTGGTGGCCCCCGCAAAACCGCGCTCGTTGCCTACCCAACGGCAGCCGGGACCACCGTCGCTGAAGATGACGGCCTGCGGCTGGAGGCTGTCCAGCATCTCATAGATACGCGGATAGTTGTAATAGTTCTTGCGGTCGATGGTGCGTGCCTCCTTGGCTCCGCCATACCAGCCGTCGCCGCCGTTGGCCCCGTCGAACCATACCTCGAACACCTCGCCGTAGTTGGTGAGCAGGTCGCGCAGCTGGGCGTAGAAATAGGGCAGGTACTCGGGCGTGCCGTAGTTGGCCTGACGGCGGTCCCACGGCGAAAGATAGACGGCGAACTTCAGGCCGTACTTGCGGCAGGCGTCACACAGCTCGCGCACGATGTTCCCCTTGCCCTCCTTGTAGGGCGAGCGGCTGATGTTGTAGTCGGTGCCCTCGAAGGGCCACAGGCAGAACCCGTCGTGGTGCTTGGCCGTGAGGATGACCCCCTTCATGCCGGCGGCCACCAGCGTCTGCGCCCATTGCTCGCAGTCCAGGCGTTTGGGGTTGAAGGTCTTGGGGTCGGAATCGCCGTAGCCCCACTCGCGGTCGTTGAAGGTGTTCAGTCCGAAATGGATAAAGGCATAGGTCTCCATCTTCTGCCAGTCCACTTGTTTGGGTTCGGGCACGGGCAGCACCGCCTCGGGAGGCGCCACTTGGGTGGAGGTGCACGATGCCAGCCAGGCGGCGCACGCCAACGCCGGCATCCAGGATGTCAATTTTCTCATGATGAATCAAGATTATAGTTAATAATAAAGTGTCATTCTTCCGCAAATCGGTCATCGGCGCAAGGAGACGTGTCCGTCGATGGGGAAAGGCTTCCCGCTCCAGGCCTTCTGCGAGGTCCACGGCTCGGCGGGGACCGTCCAGAAAGAATGGTAGGGCGGCAGCGCCAGCGGCAGATAGACCAGCGAGGTCATGTACAGGCTGCCGTTGTTGGTGTAATAATTGGACAGGTCCGGCTGGTGGCCCACAAAGCCCAGGCGCAGGAAGTTCCGCCCGTCGAAGTTCCCCTCCACCGCAAACATGTTCTTCATCACCGCCGTCAGGGCACTCCTCACCTGCCCCTCGGCCAGTCCTTCGGGCAGTCCGTATTTCCAGGCGGCCAAGGCCAGTGTCTGGAAGGCCTCCATGTAGGCCACCCGCCGGTCTCTTCCGTCCCAGGTAGGGCTCAGTTCGAGCGTCATGTTTTTCTGCAGCTCCCCCCGGCTCATGTTCTCCAGTATGGGCTGCGCTATCCGGTAGCACCATCCGCTCCACACCTCGCGGTCGCCGGCAGGAGGCTTCTGCCTGCCTTGGGCCGTCATCGGCACCGCCACCATCCAAAGGGCAAACACCAATATCCATTTTGTCTTCATAGTCGTAAGGTATTAGTTCTGCCCAAAACTAACGAAAATCTGTGGAATATCCAATGAATGGTGGCAGATTAAATGTACACCACCATTTCTGGGGCCGCCTGCGGGCATCTGAAAGAAAAAATCGTATCTTTGTGCGCAAAACGGTAAAGCCACTATGATTCACGAATACCAACTCAGAATATTGCCGGAACAGGCCGCCAGCGAACAGGCCCTGAAACAATACATCGGGCGCGACAAAGGGCTGGACGTACGCACCATCCAGGCGGTACGTGTACTGAAACGGAGCATCGACGCCCGCCAACGCACCATCTTCGTGAACGTGAAGGTGCGTGTGTTCGTCAATGAGACACCGACCGACGAGGAGTTCCGGCGCACCCTATATAATAATGTAGAAGGAAAGCCGGCCGTCATCGTGGTGGGTGCCGGTCCCGGCGGACTCTTCGCGGCCTTGCGCCTGATAGAGCTGGGGCTGCGCCCCATCGTGGTGGAACGGGGCAAGAACGTGCGCGACCGCAAGGAAGACCTGGCCCGCATCAGCCGGGAACACCACGTGAACCCGGAGTCCAACTACAGTTTCGGCGAAGGCGGTGCCGGCGCTTATTCTGACGGCAAGCTCTACACCCGCAGCAAGAAACGCGGCAATGCCGAGAAAATACTGCACGTCTTCTGCCAGCACGGGGCCAGCACGGCCATCCTGACCGACGCACACCCGCACATCGGGACGGACAAGCTGCCACGGGTCATCGAGAACATGCGCCACACCATTGAGGAATGCGGCGGCGAGGTACACTTCGAGACCCGCATGGACGCCCTGCTCATTGACCACGGGAAGGCGGCCGGCATCGTGACCCACACCGGCAGGCGTTTTCTGGGCCCTGTCATCCTCGCCACGGGACACTCCGCCCGCGATGTCTACCGCTGGCTGTACGCCAACGGCGTGCGCCTGGAGCAGAAGGGGCTGGCCGTGGGAGTACGGCTGGAACACCCCTCGCTGCTGATTGACCAGCTGCAATACCACAACAAGAACGGACGGGGCAAGTACCTGCCGGCTGCCGAATACAGTTTTGTGCAGCAGGTGGACGGACGCGGGGTCTACAGCTTCTGCATGTGTCCGGGCGGCTTTGTAGTGCCCGCCGCCAGCGGTCCCCACCAGTTAGTGGTGAACGGCATGAGCCCCAGCAACCGGGGCACGCAATGGAGCAACTCGGGCATGGTGGTCGAGCTGCGGCCTGAAGACCTGCCGCACCCCGACCTGCGCTTCCAGGCTCCCGACCTGCTGCCCGACTCGGCCGAAGCCGCCACCGAGCAGCTGATACGCACGTCACCCTCTGCCGACGGCGGGCCCCACGTGCTGGCCATGATGCGCTTCCAGGAACAGCTGGAACAGGCCTGCTGGCAACAAGGCAACCGGCGGCAGACGGCACCGGCGCAACGCATGGCCGACTTCACGCGCAAGAAGCTCAGCTACGACCTGCCGCGCAGTTCGTACAGTCCCGGACTGGTTTCCTCGCCCCTCCACTTCTGGCTGCCGCCCTTCATCGGCGAACGCTTGCGGAAAGGGTTCGAGCTGTTCGGGAAAAGCTCGCGAGGGTTCCTTACCAACGAGGCGGTCATGATAGCGGTGGAGACCCGCACCTCGGCCCCCGTGCGCATAGCGCGCGACAACGACACCCTGCAACACGTCACGGTAGAAGGGCTGTTCCCCTGCGGCGAGGGCGCCGGCTATGCCGGCGGCATCGTGTCGGCGGGAGTGGACGGCGAGCGGTGTGCCGAGGCTGTGGCCGCTTACCTTAAAGCCCGTTAACGCCATGTCACCCGAAATTGCCATTATCGAACAAAACACGCTCACGGCACTGGGGCTGCGCACCATCCTCGAAGAGCTGCTCCCCACCGCCACCATCCGTGTGTTCGCATCGTTCGGCGCACTGACGGACGACACCCCCGACATGTACGCCCACTACTTCGTGTCATCGCACATCTACTTCGAGCACACCGGCTTCTTCCGCGAAAGGTATCCCAAAAGCATCGTGCTGGCCGCCGGCGAGCATCCGCTGCTGAACGGCATCCCGACCCTGAACATCCGCCTGCCACAGGACAAACTGGTGAAAAGCATCATGCAGCTGCGCCACCACGGCCACGAACGGCTGCACCCGGCGTCCACCGCCCTGCCCCGTGCGGACGAGCAAGATCTCTCCCCGCGCGAGATAGAAGTCCTGGTCCTGGTGACGCGGGGCCTCATCAACAAGGAGATAGCCGAACGGCTGAACATCAGCCTCACCACGGTCATCACCCACCGGAAGAACATCACCGAGAAGCTCGGCATCAAATCGGTGTCGGGGCTGGCCATCTATGCGGTGATGCACGGCTACATTGAGGCCGACCGTCTCTGAAAAATCCTCATATATGAGGATTGTAAGGTTCGGGCAAGAATGGTTACTTTGCGTCCGAATTACAAAACCACTGATATGAAAAGACGTACCCTACTGGCCCACGTGGCGCTGGCCTGTGCCACCGCGGCCTATTCCGCCCCGGGACACGGACCGAAAGAAGACATGATCCCGACAGACACCACCAAAGTCATCGACATCGAAGAGGTGGTGGTCATCGCTACCCCCAAGGAAAACAGCCGCCTGCGCCAGCAGGCCCTTTCGTCCACCTCGTTCTCACAGGACGAACTGCGCAACAAGACCGTCGGCTCGGTGAAATCCCTCTCCGGCCTGGTCCCGAACCTGTTTATCCCAGACTACGGGTCGAAGCTGACCACATCGGTCTATGTGCGCGGCATCGGGTCACGCATCAACACGCCGGCCGTAGGCCTGTACGTCGACAACATCCCCTTCATTGACAAGTCGGCCTTCGACTTCAACTATTCCGACATCGAGCGCATCGACGTGATGCGCGGCCCCCAAGGCACCCTGTACGGACGCAACACCATGGGCGGCCTCATCCGTGTGTTCACCAAATCGCCCTTCAGCTACCAGGGCACCGACGTGCGGCTGGGAGCGGCCACCCGGGGCGAATACAAGGCCTCCGTCGCCCACTACCACCGCATCTCCGAACAGTTCGCCTTCTCGGCCTCCGCATTCTACGAGCACAACAGCGGGTTCTTCAAGAACCGCTTCAACGGCCGGCACATCGACACCGACAACGAGTTCGGCGGCCGCCTGCGCGCCATCTGCCGTCCGTCTGAGGCGACCCAGATAGACCTGAGCGTGAACTATGAATATACCAACCAGGGCGGATACCCTTACTACTACACCGGGAAGGTGAGCGGCGACGAAGACCGCGCCGACCACCTCGGGAGCATCAGCTACAACCGCGACTGCGGCTACAAGCGCAACCTGGTCAACACCGGCCTCCACATTGAGCATACCGCCTCTGGCTTCATCCTGAGCAGCGTGACCGGCTTCCAGTACCTGTATGACCGTATGCACCTGGACCAGGACTTCACCGAACAGGACATCTATACCATCATGCAGCAGCAGAACTCCAAGACCGTGTCACAGGAGCTGGTGCTGAAGTCGAAACCCGGCCAACGCTGGCAGTGGACCACCGGAGTCAGCGGCTTCTACCAATGGCTGCACACCTCCGGCCCCGTGGATTTCCAGGAAGAGGGCATCCGCAACTATATAGAGGCTCCGGTCAACCGCATCTTTTCCTCCCTGCCGCCCACGGCCCCTGCCATGGGCATGAGCCTCACCACCCGTCCGCTCACGGTGAGCGGCGAGTTCGACACCCCCACCCTCAACGGTGCCGTCTATCACCAGTCTACCCTCAACGACCTGCTGGTGGAAGGACTCTCCCTGACCGCCGGCCTGCGGCTGGACTATGAGAAGGTGCGGCTGGACTACCTTTCCGCCTGCTCGCCCGCCTTTAATTTCAACCTGAGCATTCCCGGCCGCCCTCAACCGATGGTCCGCCCGCTGCAGGCGGTGTCCGAGTTCATCGGCCAGGAGTCTACCGACTACGTCCAGCTGCTGCCCAAGTTCACCCTGCAATACGCCTGGAATGCGCAGAACAACGTCTACGCCACCGTGAGCAAAGGCTACCGCTCGGGCGGCTACAACTTCCAGATGTTCTCGGACATCATCCAGAACGACCTGAGCACCGCCATGATGAACGCCGTCAAGAACGACGAGGTGCTGGGGAAATTCGCCGCCATGATGCCCACACAGCCTGCCGAGCCCGTCAACGTGAAGGAAACCACGTACTACAAGCCCGAATATGCCTGGAACTATGAGGTGGGCACCCACCTGACCCTGTTCAACCGCCGCCTGCAGGCCGACTTCTCCTTATTCTATATGGACACCCGCGACCAGCAGCTGTCCCGCTTTGCCGACAACGGCATGGGACGCATCACGGTGAATGCCGGCAAGAGCCGCAGCATGGGGGCCGAAGCCGCCCTGCGGGCCCAACTGACCGATGCCTTCAGCCTGAACGGCAACTACGGCTACACGTACGCCACCTTTACGGACTACCTGACCAACGCCCGGAACGCCCGGGGAGAAATGGCGGACGTGGACTACAGCGGGAACTATGTGCCCTTCGTCCCGAAACATACGTTCACGGCAGGTGCCCAGTATGTGTTCCGCATGAAAAACGGATGCTGGGTGGACAACATCACCCTCAACGCCCACTATAAGGCCGCCGGACGCATCTACTGGACCGAGCAGAACAACGCCAGCCAGGCTTTCTACGGGGTGCTGAACGCCCGTGTCGCCTTCAACAAAGGCAACGCACAGATGGCCTTCTGGGTGAACAACCTGCTCGACAAGGACTACGACGCCTTCTATTTCGAGACGATGGGGCGCGGATTTGCCCAGCAGGGACGCCCCCTGCAGGCCGGCGTGGAGTTACGATGCTGTTTCTGACTTGATACAGGTCAAGAAAAGGGCAGAATCTGCGATTTTCCTGCTATAAAACATATTTGCTATCCAAAAAAGACTTATCTTTGCACCGTAAACAAAAGGAAAGAGGTTCAATCGAAACAAAAGCTAAACGAGTACGATTGATATAAAGGTAAGTTTTTTATAAAGGTAAATGAAAAAAAAGGAGCGGGCCGTGAGGCCCGCCCACTTATAACACAAAAAGTATTTATTAACTAAACAAGAAAGGATAACAAGTATGAAAAAGGTTAAGAACATTTTCCACAAGATTGCAATGGGTGATCCTAATGTTTGGGGTTACGTAATGCTGAATGACAAGCTCAACAAATAAATGAGCTGACAAGTAAAACAGAATCTGATAAACGGCCGCGCAAGCGACCAACGTTATACTCAAAAGAAGCGGTTACAATGGGGGCGTGTAACTGCTTCTTTTTTTTATCATCTATCCCTTATTCCACCTCATGATGCCGGGAACACTGTACAGCCCCCAATGAATGATGACACCGAATCCTGCCACTGTTCCAGCTTCTGCAAGACCTGGCTGTCCTTGGGCCACACATACCCGTCGGACCGCTCGTGCCGCATCCCGTCCATCTGTTCATCCACCTGTGCCTGCCCGACAAAAAGAAAGGCCACCAATGCCATCCCGGCCATCATCATCTGTTTCCAATTCATAATCTTTGTCTTTTTTTAGTTTCATTCAATACATTATACGGCTCCGTCCTCCCGAAGGCCTACCGGTGCAGTGTCCCCACCTCCCGCTTCAGCAGTTCCTGCATCACCGGCTCCGTGGCGTCCGTGTCGCCTGTCTGTTCACGCAGCCGCAGCAGTTCCTGCTTCATCTGCCGGATAATGGGGGCATACGCCGGGTCCTGATAGGCATTGTGGTCTTCGTGCGGGTCTTTCTGCAAATCATAGAATTCCCATGCCGGGGCCGACACGACATCCGACGACCCTTTGGTGTGCAGCTTCTGGCCATAAATGAACATCAGCTTATATCGGTCGGTGCGGACCCCGATGTGGGCGGGACGTATCTCGTGCTGCGTCCAGTAACGGTAATAAATGCTCTTGCGCCAGTCTTTGGGAGTCTGGCCCAGCAGGTTCTTGCGGAAACTCCTGCCCTGCGACCCCTCGGGATCGTCCGGGCAATGGTGGGCAACGACGTGTCCAGCGAATCCTCCAACGTATAGACCCCGTTCCGGTGGCTGTAACGTCCCGTCAGGATAGAGGCGCGGCTGGGCACCGAGATGGAGTTGGTGCAGAAACCCATCCCACAAGACAGGACAAGCGCCACCCGTCACTTTTTGCACCTATAAAACCAATTTATACCACCCGAACCGGCCAAACTTGCCTACTTTTGCAAACTGGCAAATCATTAACCTATCCTCTTTTCATTATGAAGAAATTTCTACTTTACGCAACCGCCTTCCTCTGCTGGTCACAACAGCCGGCACAGGCGCAGCACACCGAGTCGTATGCACAGCAGATGGTAGAGTCGCACGGCCTCGTGGACTTCTACTGCAACCGGCACTATCAGGCAGAGCTGGACAGTGCCGCATGGGACTATGTATCGGGACTGGTGGCCAACGCCGTGCTCAAGGCATGGGCGCTGTATCCCGAAAAGACCGCCTACTATGATGCCGTGAAGGCCTTTGCCGACAACAGCACCTCGGCCGACGGCACAGTCATCCTGAACCAGAAGGGACAACCGGCCCTGCGCCCCAGCAACATTGACGACCTGCCGGCAGGCAATGTCTTTTTCACCCTCTACCGCGAAGAGCTGAAAAAAGGCAACGAGCAAGACGCACAACGCTACAAGACCGCCGCCACCCTGATTCGCAACAAGCTGAAGCATGACCATTCCCGCATCGGTCCAGGACTGCCCGGCGAAGGCGGATTCTTCCACAAGGCCATCTACCCCAACCAGATGTGGCTGGACGGACTGTTCATGGGTTCGCCCATTTACGCCCAATGGCAGCACCACTTCGGCAGCGGCGACACCCGCGACAACACGGAAAGCTGGGCAGACATCGCCCACCAGTTCAAGACCATCCACCGCTATACCTACAACGCCGAGAAACAGCTGAACTACCACGCATGGTCGGCCACCCCCGACGACGAGAACTCTTTCTGGGCCAAAAAGGAAGAGCCCTACAAGGGTTGCAGCCAGGAGTTCTGGGGACGGGGCATGGGATGGTATTTCGCCGCCTTAGTGGACGTGCTTGAATACATGCCCAAAGACCACCGGGACTATCCCGACGTTGTGGCCATCCTGCACCAAGTGGCCGCAGGACTGAAACGCTGGCAAGACCCCGCCTCGGGCGTATGGCACCAGCTGCTGCAACATGACACGGGCTTCAAGGCCGACGGGAAAGGGGATGTCCTCAACGGTGTCATCTACAACAAAGGCACTCAGCCCAACTATCTGGAAGCATCAGCCTCCAGCATCTTCACCTACGCCTACCTCAAAGGAATACGGTTAGGGCTGCTGGACCGCGCCACCTATCTGCCCGTAGCCCAAAAGGCGTACCAAGGCCTGCTGGACACCTTTATCCGCCGCCAGCCGGACAACGGCAAGCTGGACATCATCCAGGTGTGCGCCTCGGCCGGACTGGGACCGGCCAAAGACCCTTCGCGCACGGGCAGCGCCAACTACTACTTGGCGGGCAAGGATGTGACGGTGGTCGAGAACGAAGGGAAAGCCATCGGCACCTTCATCATGGCATCGGTGGAATATGAAATGAGCCGCCTCCGATAAGCACCTCCGGACACGGCCCTCCTCCTCTGACAAAAAAACTACCGGGTGGATGCCTTTTCCCAAAGTCATCCACCCGGATTTCAATTTATAGTTCTCTGATATATATAAAAGTCTTGCGTCTGTCTATCCGCCTCAAAGCGGCTTGTATTCCACAAAAGCCTCCATGGCCTCGTAGCAAGCCAACCCCAGCTGGTCGTAGAGGGAGGCGGTGCCACGGTTACGGTCTTCGCTCCGTTGCCAGAAGAGGCGTTCGTCGTTGCCCAGGAACGGTGCGCTCTCCATCTGCGACTGGTGTTTCAGGATAGAGTTCCGTTTGGCACGCAGCTCTTCGGGACTCAACGGCACACACATCTCGATGTTCTCGATTTCCCATTCGGCCCATGCGCCGCGGTACATCCAGATACGGCAGTCGTTCAGCCACTCGGCACCGGCATTCTTCTCCTCGTCGATGGCGGCAAACACAGCGTCCGTGCAGACACGGTGTGTGCCATGCGGGTCGGCCAGGTCACCGGCCACATAAATCTGGTGCGGCTGTACCGTGCGCAGCAGGTGCTGCACGATTTCCACGTCCGCCTCGCTGATAGGATTCTTCTCGATGCGGCCCGTCTCATAGAAAGGCAAATCCAGGAAGTGTACACGGCTCAACGGTATCTGGTTGTACGTGCTGGCCGTGCGTGCCTCGCCACGGCGAATCAGCCCCTTGATGGTGAGGATGTCCCGCGTGTCCATATCCCCTTCCTTCTTTTCTTTGAGGAACTGCTTGATCTCGGCATACTTGCTCTTGATGACCGTGTTCTGGTCGGCGTCAAACAGCTGGTTGAAGCCGTTGATGAAGTGCATGAAGCGTACCACTTCCTCGTCGCCTACGGCAATGTTGCCCGATGTCTCGTAGGCCACATGCACCTCGTGTCCCTGCTGTACCAGACGGCGCAGGGTACCTCCCATGGAAATGACATCGTCGTCGGGATGGGGCGAGAAGACAATGACCCGTTTGGGGAACGGCTTGGCGCGCTCGGGGCGGTAAGTGTCATCCGCATTGGGCTTGCCGCCGGGCCAGCCGGTAATGGTGTGCTGCAGGTCGTTGAATATCTTGATGTTCACATTGTAGGCCGAGCCATAGAGGGCCAGCAGCTCGCCCAGACCGTGCTCGTTGTAGTCCTTGTTGGTCAGCTTCAGGATAGGTTTCTTCGTGATTTGGCAGAGCCAGACAATGGCACTGCGTATCAGCTTGTCGTTCCATTCGCAGCTGGTCACCAACCACGGACGCTGGATACGGGTGAGGTGGGCGGCCGACGAGAGGTCGATGCACACCGAGGCGTGCTGGTGCAGTTGGAGATAGGAGGCCGGAATCACATCCGTCATCTTGTCTTCCACCGCCTTCTTGATGATGTCCGCCTTGTCTTCCCCCCATGCCAGCAGGTACACTTTCCGGGCCTGGAGCATGGTGCCTACGCCCATCGTAATGGAGCAGGCCGGCAGATTGTCGCTGCCCAGATTGCGTGAGGCCTCCGCACGCGAGGTGTTGCCCACCAGAATCAACCGGGTGGCCGAACCGGCGGTAGAGCCCGGCTCGTTCATGCCGATATTCCCTTCGCGGCCGATGCCCATCACGGCGATGTCTATGCCGCCGAATGTCTTGATGCGCTGTTCATACAGCTGGCAGTGCTCAATGACCGCATCCTGCGCCACCGTGCCGCTCATGGTAAACACATTCTGCAGGTCAATGTCCACGTGCTTCACGAACAGTTCCTTCAGATGCGTGAAAGTGCCGTTCTGGCCTTCGGCCAACGGATAGAACTCATACAGATTGAACACCACTACATTACGGAAGCTCACTCCGTCCTCCACATGACGGCGCACCAGCTCGGCATACAGCGCACGCAACGAGCTGCCGGTGCCCAGGGCCAACGTACAGAACTGACCGCCCCGCTGTTTTTCCTGCACCTGGCGGACAATCTCATCGGCGATGCTCTTCACGCCGGCTTCCATCGACTCATAAATGTTGGTAGTGACTTTTTCAAAACGGGTAAGTACCGAACGGTCCACCATCGTTTCGGGCATGTAGTATTTAGGCGACACCCGATTCAGGGATATTTGTGAACTGAGGTTTGTTCTCATAAGCTTATCGAATTTTAAAGGTTAATGTTCACGATTCTGTACTATCGGATTATTTTCCTACATTTGCAGGAAAGTGTTTTTCCGACCCTACTTACCGCAAAGTTATTTAAAAGGAAGGAATAAAACAACGATTATCAAAAA
>CAMAFR010000047.1 GCA_945833835.1 uncultured Bacteroides sp. | reverse complement strand
GAGGAAATCCCCAACAGTACCTGGAAATATTATGTCATGTCTTTGGGACGTGAAATGTCTGCCAATCAATGGGGTAAAGATGAAAGCGCATGGGGGATTGAGAATTATCCTATTGTGAGTGATTATAAGGAAGCGTTTGATGATAAGAGTGGCTATACTTCTACCCAAAAGCTGATGGCTTCGGTAGGAGAGGGTGAAACGTTGGCTGATAAATATCCTACATTGTATTTGGCCATAACTGATTTTGTGAACAAGAAAGCCGGACAATGTGGTGATATTGTGCCGCCCGAAGGTACCAGTGGCTATTTCCTGCCTGCAGCAGGTCAGTTGATGGCCTTCTACAATAACGTTGGTCAGCCGAGTGGGTCGTACAGCCCATTGACAAAAGCAGATGCTGCTACTGAACGTAGTCAGAAAATCGATCCGGCAGCCTTCCAGCGCATCAATGAGGCCATTGCTGCGCCTGGCTCGAAACTGGGTGGTGTTTTTGTGGATTTCAAAGTAAATACTGCCTCCTCCGTTTATGCCACTACCTCTTTGTATAAGAACGAGAACGGTGACAAGAAGTACTTGGTTCCGTTCCGTGTTCAGTACACCACAAATGATGAATATCCTAAGTGCTGGTTATTGGCAAACAAAACATATGCAGAGAAACAAGTGGTTCGTCCCGTCTTCGCCTTCTAATGAGAGCAATAAGTCATAAATGTTTTCAATAGGTATATAAAAATGGTGGAAAAGCTGCCGGGGGAGGTGACTCCTACGGCAGCTTTTTTTTCGTAAAGCGGCAGGAAAGGAGCGCGAAAAGGCCTCCAGAAGTTCGCGAAGATATGCCTGCTTCTCCGTTCCAAGCCTTTGAATATTCGTTCAAAGCCTTTGAACGGACATTCACAAGCTTTGAACGGACGTTCAGAGCCTTGGAGCCAAGATGTATGTGCTTTGCTCGGATGTTCTTTGCCGGCTTTGCCGATGCTGTTGCGCCACTGGCCGATGGCCGGCGGTGGCCGGCGGCGTGGTGCTTATCACCACCAAGAAGGGAGAGTCCGGCAGAGTGAAGGTAGAGTATAGCGGTACGCTGACGGTGAAGACCGTGGGTTTGATGCCCGAGCTGATGAACATTGACCAGTGGGCCGACGGCGTGATGACCGCCTTAGAGAACGACGGCAACACCTCCAACACGTGGTACACCTACGCCCAGTTGGCCAAGAAGTACAAGGGCAGCTACCTCGACCTGCACAAGACGTCCAGTCCCTTCGGGTCGGCGGCTTTCACCGATGTGCACGATTTTGTGTTTGACGACAGCGTCAACTGGTTGGGCAGCCTCTTCGGCAGCTCTTCCAGCACCGAGCAGAGCCTCAGCCTCTCGGGCGGCAGCGACAAGCACAGCTACCGCATTTCGCTGAATTACCTTTACGACGGCTCCACCCTGCAATATGGCAACAACAACAACCAGCGCTACAACTTCCGCGCCAATAACTCTTTCAAGCTGACAGATGACCTGACGCTGGAGTCCAGCATCGCCTACAGCCGGCAGGAGCAGGTGGCACCCAGCCGCATTACCGCGGTGCTGACCACCTCGATGCCGATGCCCGGTCTGCCCTTGACCACTATCGACGGCAAGGCATACGCCTGGGGTACCTGGGGGTCGCCCGTAGCCAAGGTGGAAGAAGGGGGTGACAACAAGCTCTCGGTGAGTGCCATCAATATCAGTGAGACCCTGAAGTGGAAGGTGAACGACTGGCTTACGGCCAACGCCAATGTGGGTTACAATACGAGTTCGGCTTGGCGGGACACGTATGAGAACGCCGTGACCTTTTACAACTATACGGGCGATACGGCTGTACTCTCTGACCATCCGCAGGAGAACTCCAAGTACACCGAGACCAATGCCCGCACCGACTTCTATTCGTTCTCGGGCTTCGTGAACGGAGTGAAGACCTTCGCCGACAAGCATAACTTCAGCCTCACCCTCGGCGCACAATACGAGTTCAAGGAATACAAGTATTTCGGCGTGATGGCCAAGGACATCCAGACCGGCATCGAGGTGGTGAACGGCGCCGGCCAGGTCTACCTCAGCGGCAACGAGCAGAAATACCAGAACGCCAACCTCTCATACTTTGGCCGTTTCAACTACGACTTCATGGGCCGCTACCTCGTGGAGGCTCAGGCCCGCTACGACGGTTCCTCGAAGTTCTCGTCCAAGAACCGCTGGGATCTGTTCTACGGCGTGTCGCTGGCATGGCGGCTCAAGCAGGAGGCTTTCCTGCAGAACGCCGACTGGCTGCACGACCTCAAGCTGCGCCTTTCTTACGCCGAGATGGGTAACCAGAGCGGCATCAGCAACTACGACGGCGTGCAGCTCTACGGCCTGCACACCGGCAGCGGTGCCTATGTGGGCGACAACAAGCTCTCCGTCATCACCACTTCGGGCGTGCTGGCCAGCGACTCGCGCAGCTGGGAGCGCATCAAGAACTACAACGTGGCCCTCGACTTCGGCTTCCTCGGCGGTGCCCTCACCGGTACGGTGGAGGCCTTCCTCAAGCAGAACAACAACATGCTGGTGAGCATCACCTATCCCGGCACGTTGGGCGACAGTGCCCCCAAGGCCAATGCCGGCAAGTTCAAGGACTGGGGCTTCGAGGGCCAGCTCAACTACCGCGGCAAGATAGGCAAGGTAGACTGGCACGTGGGCGGCAACCTCACCTTCACCCGCAACAAGCTGGTGGACTTCGGCGGCACCACGGTGCTCAAGTCGGGCTATGCGTCCACGCAGCAGGACTATCCGCTGCAGTCCATTTTCGGGCTGCGCTACGGCGGCAAGATCCAGAACGAGGAGATGCTGGCGGCCTACGTCAAGAAGTATTATCCCAACAATGCCGTGGGGATGCCCAACAACCTGCGCGTGGGCGACAACATGTATTGTGATGAGAACGGCGACGGCGTGCTCGACGAGAACGACTACATCTACCTCGGCAGCGACTCGCCCGAAATCTCCTACTCGTTCAATGCCGGCCTGTCCTGGAAGGGCCTCGACGTGAACGTAGTGTTCCAGGGCTCGGCCAACCGCTTCATCTACCGCGGCATTGACAACTGGACCGTTCCGTTCCGTGCCAACTACACCAACTCCACCACCGCCAGCCTGGGCAACACGTGGAGCCCCGAGAACCCCGACGCCTACTATGCGCCCTATACGAACGACGAGAACATCAACAAGTACAACTACCAGGCCTCGTCGCTCACCTCGCAAGACGGCCGCTACCTCCGCCTGAAGAACGTCACCATCGGCTACACCCTGCCCGACAAGCTGCTCAAAAAGACCGGCTTCATTCAGGGCGCGCGGGTTTATGCCACCGGTACCGACCTCTGGGAAACCAGCAAGATCAAGGACGGATGGGATCCCGAAGCGGCCCGTCAGGTGTCGGGGACGAAGCGGTACCCCTTCACGCGAAACTTTACATTCGGTGTTAATCTTTCTTTCTAACTTTGCAAAACCATGAATATGAAACTATCAATACGCATCTTAAGTGTGGCGCTGGCCAGCCTGGCCGCCACCTCCTGTATGAACCTGGAGCCGAAGTCGGAGATGGGTGACAACATGGTGTGGAACAAGGCGGACAACTTCCAGCTCTTCGCCAACCAGTTCTACGGCTGGTCGCGCGACTTTGGTGCCGCTGTGGGCGATGGTCCCTACAGCGACTACCGCAGTGACCTGGTGGCTACCTCGTCCATCAATGTCTATAGCCAGGGCACCAACTCCATTCCTGCCAGTGACGGCAACTACACCTCGCTCTACAAGCGCATCTATTACACCAACCTGCTGCTGAAGCATGCCGGGGAGTACGCCAGTCCGCAGGACATCGCCGTCCCTGTGGCCGAGGCCAAGTTCTTCCGCGCCTACTGCTACTTCGAGCTGGTGCAGCTCTATGGAGATGCCATCCTGCTCACCCGTCCGCTGGATCTCGACAGCGAGGAGCTCCATGCGGCCCGCAACCCGCGCGCCGAGGTCATCGACCAGGTGATACTCGACCTGCAGGAAGCCGCCGAGACCCTGCCCGAGACTGCCAGCGAGGCCGGCCGCCTCACCAAGTATGCGGCGCAGGCCATGCTCTCGCGCGTGGCCCTCTATGAAGGCACCTGGCAGAAGTTCCACAACGGCGGGGCCGATGCCACCACCAACACTGACCGCAGCACCTCCCTGCTGACGCTGGCCAAGGATGCCGCGGCGGCCGTTATCCAGGGCGGCAAATACAAGCTGTTCTACAACAACCAGCTGGGCAGCGACAGCTACCGCTACCTGTTCATCCTGGAGGATGGCATACAGTGCAACCCCGCCAATGTGGGCAAGAGCGCGAACACCGAGTACATCCTGGCCCACCGCCACCGCACAGGCGATGCTTTGGGCACCAACATCACCCACGGCATGCTGGCCAACGTGTGCTACATCACCCGTAAGCTGGCCAACCTGTACCTGTGCAGTGATGGTCTGCCCGTCGACAAGTCCCCCCTCTTCAAGGGCTATACTGGCGTGACCGACGAGTTCCAGAACCGCGACAACCGCATGCGCAACAACATGCTGCGCAACGGCGACACGTTCTGGAGCAATGACGGCAAGTGGCGCACCTCGTGGACGGATGAGGATAAGAAGAACAGCCACACAGCCGACGTGCGCAGCAACAGCGGCTACCAGAACCGCAAGTGGTGTGTAGAGCGCCAGGCCACCGACGGCTATGAGGCCATGGACTTCCCCGTCATCCGCTATGCCGAAGTGCTGCTCAACTATGCCGAGGCGGTGTATGAGCTGAACGGAAGCATCACCGACGCCGACCTGAACCTCTCGCTCAACCTCGTGCGCCAGCGCATCAACTCGAAGATGCCGAAGCTGAGCAATGCCTTCGTGGAGGCCAACGGCCTCACCATGCGCGAGGAGATCCGCCGCGAGCGCACCGTGGAGCTGGTGCTCGAAGGTTACCGCATCGACGACCTCAAGCGGTGGGCCACGGCTCCCAAAGAGATGGTGCAAGACCAGCTCGGCGTGCAGGTGCGCGGCACCTGGTTCGAGACCAACTGGGCCGCCCAGTCGCGTCCGCTCAATGCCGACGGTTGCATCGTGCTTTACTCCGACCGCCAGTGGGACGACAAGCTCTACCTCTATCCGCTGCCTTCCGACCAGCGGCAGCTCAACCCCCAGCTGGGCCAGAACCCGGGATGGGAGAACTGAACCAACAACAATCACTATTAAAAAATCTGACACATGAAAAAGCTATTGAGATATAGTATGGGATGCTGGATGGCCCTGACGGCAGCTGCGGTGCTGCCCGCCTGCGACGATGACGAAGCTGCGGTGCAGGTACCGGCCTATGTCTATCCCAGCAAGATGGAAGTGAAGCTCTCGCCCGAGCTGGAACAGTATGTCTACCTCGACGAGACGGGTACGCCGGTGCTCCCCATGATGAAGGGCACCAGTGCCTCGCTCGACTTTGAGATAACGCCCGACACCGTCACCTACCGCGACGTGAAGTGGACATCGAGCGATGAAAGTGTGGCGACGGTGGATGCCGACGGCACCGTGACCGCCGTGAGCGGTGACGGACGCGGCTATGCCGTGATACAGGTGGCTCCCGTACCGCTCTATGCGGGCAGCGGCATCTACGGCACCCTGAAGGTGGCTGTGGCCAACACCTTGGTGGAGGCCGAAGAGGTGAGCATCGAGGCGGCAGGCGCGAAGGTGTATGCCGGCGAGCAGCTGCAGCTCACCGCCACCGTGTCGCCCGCCAACGCCACCTACCGCACCGTGAAGTGGACCAGCTCCAACGAGGAGGTGGCCACCATCGACGCCAAAGGGGTGGTGACCGGCAAGAAGTATGCCCAGAACCACGTGCCCGTGACGTTCACCGCCACCACGCTGGACGGCACCCGCGTGGCCAAGAAGGTGACCATTGTGGTAGACCAGGTGGTAGACCCTGAGCAGGTGACCATCGGTGCCGACTATGACGTGGAAAGCGGTTACCGCTGCGCCATCAACGAAAAGACGCTGATGCTGAAGTTCACCACCGTGCCCGAAGACTGCACGCTCTCGCAGCTGGTGTGGAGCAGCAGCGATGAGAGCATCGCCACCGTTGAGGGTGGGGTAGTGACGTTCAACCAAGACGGCACCTTCGGCGACGTGACCATCAGTGCCACTTGTCCCACTACGGGTGCAAGCTCCGCAACCACCCTCCGCCTGGATGCCGGACTGGTGCGCGAACTCTTCCGCAACGAGCAGAACGTCACCTGGCGTGACGCCAAGCAGAGCGGCAACAACACCTCGACCGCTACCGAATGGCACGACGGTTATGTGACGGTGACCACTTACAAGCAGAACGACACGGCCCAGCGCGCCGACTTCAAGTGCCAGAGTGCCAAGACCTGGCTCCACGCCGGCAACTATCCTATCTTCGCCATCCGTATGGACGATGTGGCCGACCTCTACAAGTCGAAAGGCTGCACGGCCCGCAACATCACCCTCGATGCCGTGGGCAAGGCAGGCGACACCGACTTCAAGGGCGGTCTGGACGGCAACAACAACAAGTGGCTCCACGACTACAAGTGCAGCGACGGCAGCCATGTCTTCATCTACGACCTCTCCACGCAGAAGTGGGCCACAGGCGGTGTGCTGCCCACCACATCGGTGGCGACATTTACCGCCATGCAGTTCAAGTATGCCGACATGAAGACTCTGACCGAGCAGGTGACCTACAACGTGTACTGGGTACAGACGTTCCGCACCATCGAGGATCTGCAGCAGTACATCGAAGGCGAGGGACTGACGTATGAGGTAATTAAGTAAATAAAATAACATCCCAACAACAACCATTATGATTAAGATAAACTATCAGACAGGTCTGCTGGCAGTAGCGATGGTCGCATTGTCCTCCTGTCGTGAGAATGCCTATGGAGTGGTCGACCTGACCCTTCCCGAGGAAGAGACTCCGCAGCAAGTGGAATATGTGTACAAGCACCCTTCGGCCATGTTCAACCAGGCCGACTTTGACCGGGTGAAGTCCCTGCTCGACGACGGTTTGGCACCGCTCCCCGTGCAGCAGGAGTTCGCCGCCCTGAAGGCCAGCAAGTACACCCAGCTGCCCTATGCCCCGCAGCCGCAGGAACAGATTGTGCGCGGTGACCCTACGGGCACCAAGACCGGCTCGCAGAACTTCACCTATGCCATGCGTGACGCCGCTGCGGCCTACCAGATGTCGCTGCTGTGGAAACTGACCGGCGACAACCGCTATGCCGATGCCGTGGTGGGCATCCTCAATGCCTGGGCCGATGTCTGCAAGGAAATCACCTCCAATGACTACGACTACATGCTGGCCGCCGGCTGCCAGGGCTACACGTTCGCCAATGCGGCGGAAATCATGCAGACCTACGAGGGTTGGAACGCCGCCGATCAGGATGACTTCAAGAAATGGATCGTCGGCCTGTTCGGGGCCAAGAACCGGGAGTTCCTGGAGCACAAGAAAGCCGATACGTGCGACGAGCACTACTGGAGCAACTGGGACCTGGTGAACATGTGTTCGTATCTGGCCATCGGTATCCTGACCGAGAACGACGAGATGGTGAACTATGTGGTGGACTATTTCTACAACGGCCCGGGCAACGGCAGCATCGGCAAGCTGATTCGCGGCACGCACCAGGACCCGCTGGGCACCGGCGAGACGGTCTGCCAGAACCAGGAGAGCGGACGTGACCAGGGACATGCGCAGATGTCGCTGATGGTGACCGCCAACCTGTGCCAGATGGCGTACACCTTCTACCGTGAGAACCAGGCGGACAGCCGGCTGGACTTCTTTGCCGCCAATGACAATGCGGTGCTGGCCATGGGCGAGTATGTGGCGCTGACCAATCTGCGCGACGGCTCGGACAAGGAGAACAAGACGGGTGCCTGGCTCGTGACGGTGACGCAGATGCCGTTCGCCGCGTTCGACTATTGCATGGACTGTGCCTGCAAGGGCTCTGGCGACAAGGCATTGGGCGGTGGCCGTCATGGCTTTACGATGATCACCTTTGCCGATGACGAGGGCCGCGGTTCGCTCCGTCCGGGATGGGACCTTATCTACAACCATTATGCACATGTGAAGGGCTTTTCGTCGGGCTATACCTACGTCAAGGCGTTTGCCGAGAAGAACCGTCCGGAATGTGGGGCGGGCGATGTGACCCGCTACGGGGACAACAGTGGCGCGTTCGACCAGTTGGGCTGGGGTACGCTCATGACCTATCGCGAATAAGCGTCGGTTGAGCACGAAGAAGGGGTGTGTCAAAGCGAGAATCACCGGTTGGTTTGCTTTGACACACCCCTTTCTTGCAATGGAGGCCTTCAACAGTTTACTCCAACCCCTGCTCCAGCAGCAGTAGGGTCATGAAGCCCAGCAGCAGAGCGTAGGTGGCCTGTTTCTGGTAGCCGTGGGCATGGGTTTCGGGAATCATCTCGTCACTGGTCACGTAGAGCATGGCACCGCCTGCAAATCCCAGCATGACGGGGAGCAGGGCCGCCGATGCGCTGCCCAGGGCGAAGCCTATCCATACCCCCACCACTTCGAGCAGGCCGATGGCCAACGACAGGAAGAAGGTACGCAGCCGCGAGACTCCCGCCACCAGCAGCGGCGCGATGATGACCACCCCCTCGGGGATGTTCTGCAAGGCAATGCCGAACGATACCGCCCACGAGGCGTCGCCTCCTGTGGTGTCACTCATGCTGACGCCCGCCGCCATGCCTTCGGGCAGCTTGTGGAGGGCGATGGCCATGACAAACAGCAGGATGTGGTTCAGGCTGCGGTTGTTGGCGTGGGCTTCGGGCTCAAGGCCCGTGATGTGGTGCAGGTGCGGAGTGATGAGGTCGAGCACGTTCAGAAACAAGGCGCCTGCCATGACGCCGATGCTCACCGCCCACCAGCCCGCACTGCCGGCCAGCTCGAAGGCCGGGACAATCAGTCCGATGGTGGAGGCCGCCAGCATGATGCCGGCACAATAGCCCAGCACCGTGTCGTTCCACCGGTGGGGCAGTTCCTTGATGGCGAAGCCGATGATGCTTCCGAGCATTGTGGCACCGCACAGTCCGGCGGCGCTTATCCATACTTGTGTCATATCCGAGTGAGTTTTGCTGCAAAGGTATAAAATCTTTTGCGGGATTTCCGTCCTGCCGGTGCCGAAATCCACGGATGTTCTCTACATTTGCCGCATCCTTTGGGGAAGAAAATGACCACGGCAATGAGTAAAAGACGCTGCCGGAACGTATTGTGATATAAACAGACTTTATATATGAAACGAAAAACACTTTTATGGGCTGTCTGCTGTGCAATGGCGTTGACAGCCCCTGCCCAGTCTGTTGCAGACGACGGGCAGTTGCAGCAGCTGAAGGCGAAGACCGACCCGTATCTGGAGCGGGTGGAGCGGCAGCCCGACTGGTTAGTGTCGCGCTTGCAGATGTACTGGAGTACCCATGCCACCGAAGTCTATATCAAAGGCGAGACGTTTGACCATCCTGGCGGACCGCGTGCGGCCGCCCCTACCGTGAAATACAACGGCACCCGCAGCCATGCCAGTGACTACCGGCGGCCCAAGCTGGAGGACATCACCCCGTATGATGACGATGCCGACGGCAGTGTACACTTCCTCCACCCGCAGACCGGGCAGAAGGAGAAGGTGCATCCGTCCAAGACCGGCTGCAACATTGCCAGCATCAACCGGCAGATTGCCACCATTGCCCGGGATGCCGCCCGCCTCTATGCCGCCACCCGTGACGAACGGTATGCACGGCTGGCGTATGGCGTGTTCGACGTGTACCTGAAAGGCATTTATTACCGGCAGGTGCCCGTCGACCTCAACTACGGGCACCAGCAGACCCTGGTGGGGATGCAGACGTTTGAGGTGATACACGAGGACGTGGTGAACGAACTGACCGACACCTACCGCCTGCTGGGCGACTATGTGCGGCAGGACCGGGACCTCTATGATGCCGCCCTGAAGAAGTGGGCGGACAACATCATTGCAGGCGGTGTGCCCCACAACAACTGGAACCTCTTCCAGGCCATGTTCATCGCCAAGATAGCGTTGGCGCTGCAGCCCGATGCGGCCTATGCCGACGGCAAGGGGCGGGAGCATTACCTGTCACACATCACCGAGAAGTCCAGCATCCGGCAGTGGAGCATTCCGCGCATGGCGGCTTTCGGTTTCGATGAGGAGACGGCCATCTGGTATGAGTCGCCGGGCTACAGCGTCACCGTGCTGGGCGATTTCTCCCAGTTTGCCAACGAGATGGACCGCGACTGCGGTGTCGACTTCTTCCGCGACATCCCGGTGCTGCTGCGGGCCATAGAGACCGCCGCGCAGTACCTGATGCCCAACCGCATGATTGCCGGTTTCGGCGATACGCACCCCCATTACCTGAAGACCAAGGCCATTGACAATGTGCTCGACTATGCCCGCCGCCATGCCGACGGGGAACTGACGGCCCGGTTCGAACGGCTGCGTGCCGCCGTGGCTCCTACGGCCTCGGTGGCGGAGGTGACCCCGTATGTCTCGCCGTCGTTCTACGCGCCTGGCGTGTCGTGGCTCATGCAGCGCAGCGGTATGGATGCCCGTCATGACCTGGCCATCTCGCTCAACGGCAGTCTGGGCAACCACCAGCACGCCAACGGCATCTCAATGGAGCTCTATGGCAAGGGCTTCGTGCTGGGGCCGGATGCCGGCATCGGCGCCGCCTTGTACAGCGGACTGGACTACCAGGAGTATTACTCGCAGTTCCCGGCCCACAACACCGTGTGTGTCAACGGGGTGTCCGCTTATCCGGTCATGATGTCACACCATGCCTTCCGGGTGGAGGCCCGCTACCCCGAGACGAACGCCACCGGCGGTTTCGGTCCGGTGACCTTCTCGCAAGTGAGCTTCACCGAGCCCGAGACACAGGCACGGCAGCTGCGCACCAACGGGATTGTGAAGACCGGCGAGACCGGCGGCTACTACGTGGACATCTTCCGCAGCCAGACGACGGGGGACCGCCAGTTCCACGATTATTTCTACCACAACCTGGGGCAGACCATGCGGCTGACAGCCGCCGACGGGGCCGACCTGAACCTGCAACCCACCGAGGAGCTGGCCTTTGCAGGCGGACACCTGGGAGCTTACTCCTATATATATAATAAGGTGGCGGCCACTACCGACCGACCGGTCCGCTCGACCTTCACCATCGACGGCGGGCCGGAGATGACCTTATGGTTCAAGGGCGGCGAAGGCCAAACCGTGTTCCAGGCCCTCTCGCCGGTGAACATGGAGTATGAGCGGCTGGGCAAGTTCATGCCCTATGAGGTGGCGAAACAGCCGGTGCTGACCTTCGTGGCCCGCAGGCAGGGCGAAGCGTGGACGCACCCCTTTGTGGCCGTTTATGAGCCGAGCACGCAGGATGAGCCGGCAGAGATAGCGGCGGTAGACTACTTCACACCGGCACCGGGAGCGGTGGGCATCGTGGTCCGCCTGAAGTCGGGCACGGTGGATTATGTCTTCTCGGCTCCCGAACCCTGCACAATGAGTTATAAAGGCATTACCGTCCGTGGCGTGTATGCCGTAGTGAGAAACGGAAAAATATTACTTGAAAAATGAAACGACTGATGACTTGGATGGCGGCGGCCTGTTTCGTGACCGCCGCCCACGCGGAAAAGCTGTCCTCACCCGACGGCAAGTATGAAATGGATATCAACGGGATGGCCTATACCGTCACGTTTGAAGGGCGTACCGTGGTCGGCAACAGCCGGCTGGGGGTAGACATCGACAACGGCCTGATTGAGTCGGCCCTTGGCATCCCCAACGACAAGGTGGCCCACTGGTGTGACGACATGGCGTTGAAAGGCCTGACCCGCACACAGCGCGACACTACCTGGACCCCTCTTTATGGAGAGAACGCCGTGGTGCGCGACTGCTACAACGCGCTGACGCTGCACTATGCCAAAGGCAGTGCCGGAGCGGACAAGGGCGGTTACGACAAACGCCGCTACTATGCCATGGACATCGAGGTGAGGGCCTACAACGAGGGCATCGCCTTCCGTTACCATTTCCCCGAAACGTCCAACGGCCTCTTCCTGCACATCGCCGACGAGCTGACCGACTTCCGGATGCCCGAAGGCACGATGGCCTGGTACGAGGACTGGGCGCAGGGCCCCTTCCACTACCAGCCGCTGAAACAGGAGCTGTGGCGGGAGTGTGAGCGTCCGCTGTTGATGCGGTTGCCCGACGGCACCTACGTGGCCCTGCTCGAAGCGGCCATGACCGATTTCGTGCGCGGCAAGTTTGTTTTGGCGGAAGACCACCTGCTGAAAATCAAACCCTATGAAAGCGCGGACGTGATTACCCCGTTCGACACGCCTTGGAGGATCATCATGGCCGGTAACCAGGCCATTGACCTCATCAACCACAAGGAAATCGTGCTCAACCTCAACCCGCCCTGTGCCATCCAGGATCCGTCGTTTATCCGTCCCGGTAAGGCGTTCCGTTCGGGCCGCCTCGACAAACAGCATATCTTCAAGAGCATCGACTACTGCAAGGAGTTTGGCATGGACTATGTGGAGCTGGACGCCGGATGGTACGGCCCCGAGATGAAGGTGGCCTCTGATGCCCGTAAGGTGGTGGAAACGCGTGACTTCACCATGCCCGAGGTGTGCGGTTATGCCCGCTCGAAAGGCATTGGCGTATGGGTGTACGTCAATCAGCGCGCCCTCTACAACCAGCTCGACGAGCTGCTGCCGCTCTACAAGGAGTGGGGCATCAAGGGCATCAAGTTCGGCTTCGTGCACATTGGCAACCAGCAATGGACGTTGTGGCTGCACCAGGCCGTGAAGAAGTGTGCCGAGTATGGCATCATGGTGGACATCCACGACGAGTACCGTCCGACGGGCTTCAGCCGTACCTATCCCAACCTGCTGACCCAGGAGGGTATCCGTGGCAATGAGGAGATGCCCGACGCCACGCACAACGTGACGCTGCCTTTCACCCGTTTCCTGTGCGGCCCTGGCGACTACACGCTGTGCTACTTCAACAGCCGGGTGAAGAACACCAAGGCCCACCAGCTGGCGATGGCCGCCGTCTATTACAGTCCGTTGCAGTTCCTCTTCTGGTACGACCTGCCGTTTGTGGACAAGGGCGAGACTGAGCTGAAGTTCTGGAAAGACTGTCCTACGGTGTTCGACGAGAGCCGTGCCCTCGACGGAGCCCCCGGCGAGTATATCGTGCAGGCCCGCCGCAGCGGGACCGACTGGTTCGTGGGTGCCATGACCAATACCGAAGCCCGCCAAGTGACTATCCGTACGGACGAGTTCTTGCCCGCCGGCACGTATGAGGTGGAAATCTATAACGATGACCCGACCCTGGAAACCCGTACCCGGGTGGCTTCGGAGAAGCGGACAATCAAATCGGGCAAGGACATCGAGCTGCAGTTGCAGCCGAGCGGTGGTGCCGCTTTACGTTTTACGAAAAAGGAAGGAAAAAGAACGAAATGAAAAGGAAGAAAATGAAGATGAAAGAAATAGGGTTATTTGTTTTGCTCTCCTTGACAGGAGGAGTCGGGCAGGCGCAGACCTGTCGCTCTTTCCCGTTGGAAGATGTGCGCTTGCTGCCCTCCCGCTTTGCCGAAAACAGGCAACGTGACTCGGCCTGGATAGCGTCCATTCCTGTCAACAGCCTGCTGCACAGTTTCCGGAACACGGCCGGGGTCTTCACCTCGAAAGAGGGAGGCTATATGACCGTCAAGAAACTGGGTGGTTGGGAGTCGTTGGACTGCGACCTGCGCGGCCACATCACCGGCCATCTGCTCTCGGCCATGGCCAACCTGCAGCTCAAGGCCAAGGCCGACTCGCTGGTGCAGGGGCTGGCCGAGGTGCAGCGGCAGTACGGCACCGGTTACCTTTCGGCCTTCGGCGAGGGCCTGATAGACCGCAACATACAGGGCAAGTCGGTGTGGGCACCGTTCTACACCCTGCACAAAATTGTGCAGGGCCTGATAGACCAGTACACGCTGTGCGGCAACCAGACGGCACTCGAAGTGGCCAAGGGGATGGGTGACTGGGCTTACAACAAGCTCATTCCGCTGGACGATGCCACCCGCCGCCGCATGATACGCAACGAGTTCGGCGGGTTCAACGAGGCCATGTATAACCTGTATGCCCTCACGAAAGACGAACGCTATCTGGCCGTGGCCCGATTTTTCTATCATAACGACAAGGTGGACCCGCTGAAGAACGGCGACAAGGATCTGGGCACCAACCATGCCAACACTTTTATCCCCAAGCTGCTGGGCGAATGCCGCAACTATGAACTCTTCGGGCAGGAGGACAGCCGGAAGGCCGCCGAGCTGCTGTTTCAGACGCTCACCACCGAGCATGCCTTCGTGACCGGCGAGGTGAGCGACAAGGAGCACCTCTTCCGGCCGGAGGCGCAGAGCAAGCACCTCACGGGCTATGACGGCGAGAACTGCTGCACCTTCAACCTGCTGAAACTGGCCGACCACTTGTTCCAGTGGCAGCCCCGTTCGGCAGTGGCCGACTATTACGAGCGGGCTCTCTACAACCATATCCTGGGACAACAGGACCCGGAGTCGTCCATGGTATGCTATTTCACCCCGCTGATGACGGGTGCCCACCGCCTGTACAGCACCCGCGACTCCAGTTTCTGGTGTTGTGTGGGCTCGGGGTTCGAATGCCATTCGCGCTATCAGTCGTCCATCTATTTTCATACGGAGGAGGCCCTCTATGTGAACCTCTTCATCCCTTCGGAACTGAATTGGGGTGGCACGGTCATCACGCAGACCACCCGCTTTCCAGAAGATGGGAAGGTGTGCCTCACCGTGTCCGGCACATCCCGCCGCTTCTCCCTCAAGTTGCGTTGTCCGGCCTGGGCTACCTTCATGAAAGTCAACGGCCGGAAGGCGAAGGTGGGGCCTGACGGCTATGTTTCGGTGGAGCGTGTGTGGAAGGACGGCGACCGGCTGACAGTGGAGTATGGCCTGTCCTTGCGCGAAGAGGCCACGTACGACGACTCCACCCGGGTGGCATTGCTCTATGGCCCCATTGTGCTGGGGGCGCGGTTGGAGGAGGTGGCTCATCCGTTCAGCGACCCGAAGAAGTACAATGACTATTACACGTACGATTATGGCAAACATGCCGATATAGAATATGCTTCGCCAGACGATTTCCGTCCTGTCGGTCCCCTGCGTTTCGAGGGTCCCGGCGGCATCCGGGTAGAGCCTTTCTATGATTTGCATCATTGCCGTTATGGAGTCTATTGGAAAAAAAGGAAATATGATGAATAAGATTGTATGGGCCGTCCTGATGGCGGTATGGGTGACAACGGCTCCCTGCCATGCCGTTGGCCCAAGCGGCATGTATCAGTACTCCGTAGACCTGACCCATTACATTTCAAAGGAGACCGGAAAGGAACCTACCGCTTATCTGTGGGTGCCGGAGGGTTGCAAACGGGTAAAGGCTGTGCTTTTTGCCCAACAGAACATGACGGAAGAGACATTGTTCAAGATGGAGAGTTTCCGTAGGCAGATGGCGGATTTGGATATTGCCCTACTATGGGTGGCGCCGTGGTTCTCACAGAAGTGGGATCCTGCGACATCCTGTCAGAACACATTCGATGACATGATGACGGCTATCAGTTACCAGTCGGGACATCCCGAGATAGCCGCAGCCCCGGTCATTCCTTTCGGTCATTCCGCCCAGGCCACTTTTCCGTGGAATTTCGCGGCCTGGAATCCGCAGCGTACCCTGTGTGTCCTGTCGTTTCACGGAGATGCGCCTCGCACCAATCTATGTGGGTTCGGCACATCGAATGTGGAATGGGGCAGGCAGCGCAACATTGACGGCATCCCCGGACTGATGGTGGAAGGCGAGTATGAATGGTGGGAAGCACGGGTACGTCCCGCCTTGGCTTTCCGTATGATGTATCCCGAAAGTTGCATCTCCTTTTTGTGTGATACGGGCAGGGGTCATTTCGACTGCAGCGAAGCGACGGCCGACTACATGGCCCGGTTTATCCGAAAGGCGATGGAACAACGGTTACAGCCCGATGGGACGCTCCGGAAACTCCGTCCGGAGAACGGATGGCTGGCCGCACGCTATGCCAGTGACATCCCCGGTACCGGCGGTGAGGACAGAGGCAAGCAGCCGGGAGTGGGAAAAGAACGTCCACTGCCGGCACCCTATCCGCTGTATGCCGGAGACCCCCATGACGCGTTCTGGTATTTTGATAGGGAAATGGCGGAGCTGACCGAACAGCGGTATGCCGAGAGCAGGGGCAAGAAGCAACAGTTTGTAGGTTGTCTCTTCAGAGGGAGGCTGGTGCCGCCTGATCCTGCGTCGCAGACCGGCATGACCCTGGCATGGATGCCCGAGAAAGACGGCGTCAGTTTGCGGGTAGAAGCGGTGTACACCGATTCAACGCATACGGCACGGACTACTCTGCACGCCAAGAACCGGCCTTATCTGGAGGTGGTGAGCGGTCCGCTGAAGAAAGTGGATGAGACGACTTTCCGACTGTATCCCTACGAGGCCGGCTGGGACAATCCGCGCCGTTCGTTCAGTGTGGTGCTGGTGGCGGTGGGTGATGCCGATGCCGATTACCGGGGTTGTGTGCAGCCAATTTCCATCACGCTTCCGACCACAGTCAGGGAACTGGTGGTGGCCGGACCATAGCGGGAATGCCGTTCTGCAACCCTTTGTAGCGTTTTGTGGGAAAAGAAGGAGTGGGAGATTGAGTAGTTACGCTCTCTGAAACGTATATATGGGAAAAAAACATAAAGAAGGAAAAAGCATGAATGCAAGATCATTTTTGGCAGGTATAGGCTTGTGCGTGTGTGCGGCTTGTACCACATCACAGGGAGAATTGAGCCCGGATGAGGCGTTGGACTATTGTGACCGCCAGGTTCACCGTACGTTGGAACAATTGCAGCAGACGGAGGGAGGGACGGACTATACGCGGATGCCGCGGAATATCCTGAAAGGAGAGACGGACTGGAACTGCCGGAAGGCCACCCAAGACGAATGGTGTTCCGGTTTTTGGCCCGGCGTGTTATGGTATGACTATGAGCATACCGGCGATGAGGCTGTCCGGGCGGAAGCCGAACGCTTCACCGAGTCCCTGCAGTTTCTGAGCGAGGTTCCTGCCTTCGACCATGACCTGGGTTTCCTGATTTTCTGCAGTTATGGCAACGGCTACCGGCTGACGGGTAATCCGGCCTACAAACAGGTGATTCTGAATACGGCCGATACGTTGGCCACCCTCTACAGACCTGCCGTAGGCACTATTCTTTCATGGCCCCGTAATGTGCAGATGTTCGGCGGGCACAACACCATCATGGACAACATGATCAATCTGGAAATGCTGTATTGGGCGGCACGTAACGGGGGAGATAAACGGCTGGCCGAAATAGCCACCTCTCATGCCGATGTGACGATGCGCCATCATTTCCGTCCGGACTATACGTCCTATCACGTGGCGGTGTATGACACGCTGAACGGCGATTTCCTTCGGGGATGTACCCACCAGGGCTTCAGTGATGCGTCGATGTGGGCACGCGGTCAGGCATGGGCCATTTACGGATTTACGGTGGTCTATCGCGAAACGCATCTGCCTGTCTACCTGGATTTCGTGCAACAGGTGGCGGATGTCTATCTGGACCGTTTGCCCGAGGATGCGGTTCCTTATTGGGATTTTGACGCACCGGATATTCCGGACGCTCCGCGTGACGCTTCGGCCGCTGCCGTTGTGGCTTCTGCCTTACTGGAACTGTCCACTTACGTGTCGGCCGAAAAGGGGGCACATTATAGAAAGGAAGCGGTCAGGATGTTGGAGTCCTTGGGAACGGAGCGGTATCAGAGCCGTGAGCAGAACCGTGCTTTCCTGTTGCATTCTACCGGTCATTATCCGGCCAACAGCGAGATTGATGCGTCCATCATCTATGCGGACTATTATTATATCGAGGCATTGCTGCGTCTGAAACGGTTGCAGCACGGCAAGCCTGTTTTTTAGAGTGTTTTTGGTTATTGTTCGAACGGCATTCAAACGGTGCTCAAACATCGTTTGGGTGCCGTTCAGGTTATAGGGCAAGGCAAGGTTATTCCTCCGTTTGCTTCAGGGAGCGGTTAATCTGGTCAATATAGTCCAGAATCTCGGTGCGTCCTGTCTTTTTCTCGGCGGAAGAGATGAAATGGGGCGGCAGTTCCTCCCACTGTCCTTTCAGCGTATCCAGAAAGCCCCGGACGTTCTCCGCCGTTTGCCGTGCGCTTTGTTTGTCGGCTTTCGTGAAGATGATGGCAAACGGAATCCCGTTCTCGCCCAGCCATTCGATGAATTCGAGGTCAATTTTCTGTGGGGAAAGCCGGCTGTCCACCAATACGAACAGGCAAGTCATCTGTTCGCGCCCGAGCACGTAGTACTCAATGATTTTCTTGATTTTCTCCATCATCTTTTTCCCCCGCTGGGCATAGCCGTATCCGGGAAGGTCTACCAGATACCATTCTTTGTTGACCAGAAAATGATTGATGAGCAGCGTCTTTCCCGGCGTGGCGGATGTCATGGCCAGTTTCGGCTGCTTGGTCAGCATATTGATGAGGCTTGATTTCCCCACATTGGACCGTCCGATAAAGGCATACTCGGGTAAATGGGTGTCCGGGCACATGTCGGCGCGGGAGTTGCTCACGATAAATTCTGCACTGGTTATTTCCATCATAAAAGCTTTTAATACAAATTAGGCTGCAAAGATACGAAATGTCGGCTGCACTGCCAATAATGTTGTTGTTTTGTCAGAAAAATTAAGTTAACTTTGCCCACTGTAACCGTAACCAATAGAAAGAGAGCAGCAGAGTCATGAAACCGCAGTTTTTGATAGGGGCAGAAGGAGCCGGTCGGGGAAAGACCGTCTTTGCCATGACCTTGGCGCTGGCATTAGGGAAAAGGGGATTCGACGTGCAGTGTTTCAAGTGCGGCCCCCATAGTACGGATGCCCGGCTCCTGTCTTTGGTGTGCGATGTGCCGGCCGTCAATCTGGATCCCTGGATGGCAAGTCCCAACCATTTACAATCAGTCTATAACTCGTACGGTGAAAAAGCGGATGTGTGTATGGTGGAGGGAGAGAAGGGGCTGTTCGACGGGTTCAACTGCATGAAGGGGAGCGGTGCCGATATGGCACGTGTCCTGCAACTTCCGGTCGTGCTGCTCATTGATGCACGGTCGGCCTCCTACTCGGTGGCTGCGGTCATTTACGGTTTTCGTAATTACCGACGGAGTGTTCCGATAGCCGGAGTGGTGTTCAGCCAGGTGGCTTCGTCCGGTCATTATGCTTATCTGCGGCAAGCCTGTTCGGATGCGGGAGTGGAATGTCTGGGGTATCTGCCTGTCTTTCCGGAGTTGGAATTGCCGGTGGCCCATCAAGGCGTACCGTTGGCTGTGCGCCAGTCTTTGTTGTCCCGGCTGCATTCGGCGGCCAATGTCGTGGCACAGACCGTAGAGATAGACAAGCTGTTGGCACTGGTCACACGGGGGTTCCCTTGTCCTTATACTTTGCCTTACACCTCGGATAACGAACCCGAAGAGCCGATGCAGGCTTGTATGACCGGCACCAGCCGTCTCCAGATAGCCGTGGCACGTGATTCAGCGTTCTTTTCAATATATCAGGAGAACCTGGACCGTTTGTCGTGCTGGGGAGATTTGACGTATTTCAGTCCGCTCCATGCTCGTGTGTTGCCGCCGGCCGATCTGTATTATTTCCCCGGCGGATGTGTGGAGCTGTATGCACGCCAGCTTTACCGGAACCGCAGTCTGTTGCAGTCATTGCGCGATGCAGCGGAGAAAGGGGTACGGATGTTGGCGGAGGGCAGTGCTGTGGCATTGCTGGCGGAATCGTTGACCAGCAAGTCGGGACAGGTGGAATATGAGATGGCTGGAGTGTTGCCGTTGAAGTGTGTGGCAGACTATGCCCGTATGCATTATGGATACCGCAGGCTGAACTTCCGGAGTCTCGTGTTGCGCGGCTATGAGGCCATGCACATTGATTGTGTGGCTGCTACCGGCCGCTTGTCGGGTCAAGATGTGGCGTTGAGCGATGTGAAGGGGCGGCCGGTAGAAACCCTTTTCTATCAGTATAAGCAGGTCATAGCCTCCTTCCCACAATGGTATTGGGGCGAAGAAGAGGTACTGAAATTATGGTAAGGGAGAAAAAAAAGGAAAAAAGTTCATGCGGTTTTCAAAAAAAGTAATATCTTTGCTCCCGAAATCAATCACAGGCGGTAATAGCTCAGTTGGTAGAGTGCTAGCTTCCCAAGCTGGATGTCGCGGGTTCGAGTCCCGTTTACCGCTCTCGTTGAAAATCAGGTAGTTATATTCAATATAGCTACCTGATTTTGCTTTATATGTATATGAGTAAAAGACGTTCTTAGGGGCAATGGAAACTCCCTGCAGTTGTGCGGGGACTGACAGTTAAGGGTTGCTTATAATGTTCATACAGGATCAGTAGAAATTTAGTGGGGATATGCATACAAGTTAGCGAGTCTGAAGAGGA
>CAMAFR010000046.1 GCA_945833835.1 uncultured Bacteroides sp. | reverse complement strand
ACATATATGAGGGTGTACACGAGTTCACCGTCGTGGAAAAGATTTGGTCAATCATTATGGACGTAATAGCAATCGTGGCTGAGATTTTCACCATTGACGAGAATGATAAGCATACGACATCATACGGAATGCGTATAGATCAATGAGTTGCACGTCTTTTCCATTTTTTGCCGCCCAATATCCACAAGTTTTATTACTTTTGTATCGTTAACCAGTAGAACTGAGAACATAAGGGCCAAAGACATAGCATGAGTGTTCGCTGATTAAAGGTATAAATAGTGTGCGTAATGGAATATAAGGATAAGGTAGCAGTCGTGACAGGGGGTGCGCATGGCATTGGCCAATGTATCACTGAGGAGTTCCGCAAGAGAGGGGCTTCTGTTGCGGTCATTGACGTGCGCGAGGGAGACCACTTCGTTGGGGACATCTCCCAAAAGGAGGTGTTGGAAGCGTTTGCAGATGAGATAATCAGCAAGTATGGCAAGGTGGATTTCATCGTCAACAATGCCCTGCCGCTGATGAAGGGGCTGGATGAATGTACCTGGGAGGAGTTTCAGTATGCCCTATCTGTCGGGGTAACTGCGCCTTTCTATTTGGTCAAACTGCTCGCCCCGCATTTTGCCGAAGGAGCCTCGATAGTCAACATATCCTCTTCACGCGACCGCATGAGTCAGCCGCAGACAGAAAGTTATACGGCTGCCAAGGGAGGCATTGCAGCCCTTACCCATGCCCTTGCCGTCACACTGCGGAGCAGGGCAAGGGTCAACTCCATTTCTCCGGGATGGATTGACACAGACTTTAAGGAGTATGAGGGACCTGATGCCACTCAACAGCCGGCAGGGCGTGTAGGCCATCCGATGGACATCGCCCACATGGTGCTGTTCCTCTGCTCCGACAAGGCGGGATTCATTACGGGCGAGAACATCTGCATCGACGGTGGCATGACCCGACAGATGATTTACCACGGTGACCATGGCTGGACATTGACGGAGTAAAGATATTATCTGCTAATAACACCATAGATGTCATACATGAAAGAAGAAAAATTGAGAATAAACTACAAACGGTCTTTAGATGACATTATTGCATCAGGGAGATTAGAACCCATGTTAAAGGCTGACCATCTGTTGCGAGCGTTCCACAACCTTCCACTTGAGGCTCAAGAGGAGCGTAATCGCATCATCAAGGAACTGTTCGGCAGTGTAGGTGACAATTCAAGTATATCACAAGGCTTCTGCTGTGATTTTGGCATAAATATCCACGTAGGTGATAACTTCTATGCAGGTTATAACTGCACCATGCTCGACTATGCAGAGATCCGAATAGGGAACAATTGCCTGATAGGTCCAAATGTGGGAATTTACACCACCGGCCATAACCTTGAACCCGTTGACCGTTACCAAACAGGGTGGGCAGAACCCATCACTATCGGCAATGACGTCTGGATTGGCGGTCATGCATGCATCATGCCTGGGGTAACTATAGGCGATGGGGCTGTCGTTGGTGGAGTTCCTGGCAAGTTCATCAAGAAAATATAGAATGAAATTAAGAATGAATCCGCCGTCAATTGCATCATCCACACGACAAGAGCGTTTGAACTACGTTCTGAATGAATGGAAATGCCTGCACAACTGTGAGCTGTGCGGCAAATGCCACGTACTGAAAGGCAGAAGCGAAACACAGCTCTATGCCGACTATATAGAAGGCAAGCGGCCGTACATGGAAATCACTTTAGAAATCAGAAACACCGGCAGGTAGGGAACCGACAAGGGAAGAACAGGAACAAGCTGTGACCGTATGGATGGCATGGATGGAAAAGCGGATGGATAAAGGATGAAGACAGAAGAAGCCAAAGTGTCAACTGACACTATGTTGTCATATTACCGATTCCCTTTACTTTCTGATTATTCCATTACCGTTGAGAATGCGATAAAATCAACCGAAGATGCCATGCCGAACAGATAGGCGATTCTCAGAAGCCCTGCCATCGGTGGTCCAGAGGCACAAATCCTCATTTTGTCCAAGAATTCTTCTTTAGACGTACGGCCTTAGCCGTGTAGTCGTACGGTCTAAGGGTGTATGCCCGTACGTCCTAAGGAGGCTTGCCCGTACGGCCATAGCGTGCTTGGACGTACGGGCATAGGATGAGTAGTCGAAAATCATGGCACAATGTGGTTCCAAATAGCACAAAGCGGATAGCCAAGCCCGACATGATGCGCCTGTTCCCCATCCCAGATTGTATCAGAAACGCAAGTGTTTTCGGCTGCCAGTCTGTTAGGAAAACCAACCTTTCGATGACACTTTTCTCCCGTAGCACCGCTGTGCTACGGGAGGTAATTTGTACGCCCGGCATGGGCGTTGTCTTACGGGTGCCAGTCCCCCATCTCCCTCTTCTCATTCGTCCCACACCAAGTAGGCCGAGACAAGCCAATGGTTCTGCTTTTCGGCCACTACCGGTTGGGCATGAGGTATGTCAATGCTGAGGGTATGACGGCCCCCGGCCATTCCTTCCAGGCTGACGACTTCGGGCCACACATCGCTACCCGGACACCAGTTGGAACGGGAGAGGTCAGACGAGCCCAACGGTTCTTCTATCTCCTTCTCCGTATAGTTGCCGTCTTCGCCGATATACGAGGCGATGCGCTTGATCAGCCACACACCCGTACCGGGATTGAACCGGCGGAACGAGGCGCAATCGTCACGCCAAGGGGTAAAGTTCAGCACCTCACGGCCATCCACGCGCAGGATATTGACATTGGGCGTAAACTCATCGCCTCCGCTATGACCGCCATGACCGGTGACGATATACTTCAGACGGACATTCCTGGCCCCCGCAGGCAGGGTGAAGTCTGTCACCAACGGCTGGCGGGCAAACAGGTCGGGATATCCCTGGCCGATGTAATAGACGGTATTGACCAAGGGCTCCACGTGCCGGTTGACGAGTCCGTCACACGTAAGGTCGCTCTCGTCGAACACCAGCTTCACCGACGCCAGATAGCCCCCTTCTGTCCAGGTGTCGATAAAGACACCCACGTAGGCTTCGTCTTCGAGCAGCGGATAAAGATCGGTGATGTCTTGCTCCCACTCCACGCATTGCTCCCATTTGGGCACATATACCGGACGGCGATGACGGGTCAAGGTATCGTCGGGAGCACTGAAGTGGCCCACCCCGAACGGGGTCATGAAACGCATCAGCTCCACCGTGGGCAGATAGTCCTTGCCGGCCACCACCCCCACAAAATTCTCATATTTCGCCGCATCTACGGCCGGGAACGAACGCTCCCCCTTGGCAATGGACATCAGATTGACCGCCGAACCACGGGGGATGACAAAGCAGGAGCCCGACTTGTCCCAACGGTCACCGTTGGAGGCGACGGTGACACGGACACTGACCTGCACGTTGCGCCGGTACCGGGGGACACGGATCTTCTTCAAGACGATGCGCCCGTTGACCATGTGTATCACCCCGTCGGCATCCGCATCGGCATAATTGGGGATATGGGCCGGATCAAAATGTATGTTGGTCTTTTCGAACACCTGGATGACGGTGTCACCCACAGCCGGATAGGTTTTGTGAGACTCGGCACTGACGGTTCCGCCACCTACCAGCAGAACGGCCGACAACAGAAGATTTCTGAACTTCATAAGCGTAACAGTATTAAATTCAAGTTTGCGGGAGTCCTTGTGATTCCCTCCTCAAAAATAGGGATAATTTTTGATTTGCACACGATTTATCGCTAAATTTGGCCGCTGAACCTTGAAGACATACCGACCATGGAAAAATTTGAAGTCAACATACTGGGATGTGGAGCGGCACTGCCGACCACCCGCCACTTGCCCACCTCACAAGTCATCAACCTCCGCGAGAAGCTGTTCATGATAGACTGCGGCGAAGGCACCCAAGTGCAGATGCGCCGCTCACGGCTGAAGTTCAGCCGCCTGGGGCATGTCTTCATCTCCCACCTGCACGGCGACCACTGTTTCGGGCTCATCGGGATGATCTCCACCTTCGGCATGATGGAACGCACGGCCGAACTGCACATCCACAGCCACCCCGACCTGGAACAGCTCCTGACCCCACAGATAGACTATTTCTGCAAAGGCATGTCCTACCCGGTGGTGTTTCATCCGTTCCGTCCCGGCGAACGGGCCATCATCTATGAAGACAAGTCGGTGACCGTAGAGACCATCCCCCTGCGCCACCGCATGCCCGCCTGCGGCTTCCTGTTCCGCGAGAAACCTACGCCACGGCATATCCTGCGCGACATGATAGACTGCTACGAGATACCTCTGTGCTGGATGAACCGCATCAAGAACGGGGAAGACTATGTGGCGGAGGACGGGACACGTATCCCCAACGAACGGCTCACGACCCCGTCGGACCCTCCGCGCTCGTATGCCTACTGCTCAGACACGTCCTACCTGCCACGGCTGGCCGAGCAGCTGAAGGGGGTGGACCTGCTTTATCACGAAGCCACCTTCGCCGACTGCGACCAGCTGCGGGCCCGGCAGACCCAGCACTCCACCGCCGCACAGGCGGCCTCCCTTGCCAAAGAGGCCGGGGTGCGACAGCTGCTCATCGGCCACTACTCGTCACGCTATGAGGATGAGGAACAGCTGCTGAGCGAAGCGAGGGCCATCTTCCCCCCTACCACAGCCGCCACCGAGAACCTTTGCATCAGCATTCCGCCCGCCACTCCTGCCAAGGGGGAAGCGGAACGTTAAAAAAGACAAAGCCATTAAACCCCAGCCCAAGGACAGCTGTCCAACCCAACGAACAAGCAATCACAGAACCAGGCAACAATGAAAGACTACAACGAAGCGGAAACCATCAGGCAATTGCAGACACCACAAACGCAGCGGAAAGCGTTTGCGGAGGTGGTGAACAGGTACAGCCGGCCGCTCTACTGGCAAATCCGCCGGATGGGCCCTTCGCACGACGACACCAACGACCTGTTGCAGAACACCTTCATCAAGGCTTGGAGCAACCTGGAGAGCTTCCGCTCAGAAGCCCGACTCTCCACCTGGCTCTACCGCATCGCCCTGAACGAGACCCTGAATTTCCTCAACCGTCAACGGGCACAGCAACATCTCTCGATAGATGATGCCGACGCCTCGCTGGCCAACCAGCTGGAAAGCGACCCTTATTTTGACGGGGACGAGACACAGCTACGCTTCGAACAGGCCATCCGCCGGCTGCCGGAAAAGCAACGGATGGTGTTCAACCTGAAATATTTCCAGGAAATGAAATACGAAGAGATAGCCGACATCACCGGCACCAGCGTAGGGGCCTTGAAAGCCTCCTACCATCTGGCCGTGAAAAAAATAGAAGATTTTTTAATGACCACCCATTAAACTTTCAGCCATCCCAACGGTCTAACCCTATAGATAAAGGACAAGGAGGATTCCATGAACGAAGACAAAGAGTTACTGAGAAAATACGGCAAGAAGAACCCCTACCGCACTCCGGAGGGATACTTCGACGATTTCGCCGGGAAGCTGATGCAACAGTTGCCCGACACGGCCGCCCCGTGCACGGGCCAGACACCGGAACGCTTACGCACCATTGACCGTATCAAGCCCTGGTGCTACATGGCGGCCATGTTTGCCGGCCTGCTGTTCTCCTTCCGGTGGATAGTGGGCGACGCAGGCACTGCCGACCTCCCGACAGAAAGGGTCGACCTGGTGTCTGACATGGAGGAAGAAGACCTGGAGCCGCTCATGGACCGGCTCCTGATGGACGACTATACCCTCTACCAATATCTGACGGAAGCCGATGCCGACCTCCTCCTACATGAATAACCCAGCCAATCATGAATATGAAGAAAATAATCTACCTGCTTTACTTCCTGCTGCTGGCCCCTGCCGGCATGTGGGCACAAGACAAACGTCTGTCACGCCAGGAGTTCGAGAATGAACAACGGGAATACTTCATCCGACAGGCGGGACTGACCGAAAAGGAAACCGAACAGTTTTTCCCGCTCTACTTCGAGCTGCAACAGAAGAAACGCCGGCTCAACCGCGAGGCCATGGAACAGATGCGCAAGGGCAAGGGACAGGAACTCACCGAAACCGAATATGCCCACATCCTTGAGACCGTGGCCAACAACCGCATCGCCTGCGACGAGCTGGACCTGGAATACCTCCGGAAATACAGGGAGGTGTTGAGTGCCAAGAAAATCTATCTCCTGCAACACGCAGAAATGAAGTTCCACCGCGAGTTGCTAAAAAGAGCGAAAAAGAAATAGATTTAACTGCAATTAGAGCACCCGCCGACAGGTTTTTCATTTTTTTTCGTACATTTGCCCCTCTCACATCAAAAAAACAGAAAAAACGTATGAAGAAAAAATGGATTATCCTGATTGTGATGGCCGTAGTCGTTTTCGGCATATTCATGTCCTGCAAATCATCGTATAACGATATGGTGACACAAGACGAGGCGGTGGGTACCGCATGGAGCAACGTGGAAAACCAGTACCAACGCCGGGCCGACCTAATCCCCAACCTGGTGAATACCGTGAAAGGCTATGCCGAACACGAGAAGTCTACCCTGGATGCCGTCATCACGGCCCGCTCGAAGGCCACACAGATGCACGTGGACATTGAGGACCTGACCCCCGAAAAGATGCAGGCCTACCAGAAGGCACAAGGCGAGATAGGCTCGGCACTGGGACGACTGCTCGCCATCACCGAGAACTACCCTGACCTGAAGGCCAACGAGAATTTCCAGACCCTCATGGCGCAGCTGGAAGGTACGGAAAACCGCATCAGTGTGGAACGCCGCAACTTCAACGAAACGGCCCGTACCTACAACACCGGCATCCGCCGTTTCCCCCGCAATATCCTGGCCGGATTGTTCGGATTTGAAAAACGTCCTTACTTCGAGGCACAGGAAGGGGCCGAAAAAGCGCCCGAAGTGAAATTCTAATCCCCTCTCTCCTATCCTGACTGCCCATGAAACTCTTCCATACACTGCTGGTGTGCCTGCTGCTGACGGCCTCTGCCGGGTACATGTCCGCCAAGGAATACAAGGTGGACGATGTGCCTATGGTACACCTGCAGGACCGCACCCGCTACACCATCAACCCCGACGGCATCCTCTCGGCACAGACCGTGGCCGCCATCGACACCTCCCTGTTTGCCCTGGAGCAACGCACCGGCATACAGGTCATGGTGGCCGCCCTCGAAAACATCGAGGGGGGCGACTGTTTTGAGTTTGCCTACCAGCTGGGGCAGCGGCACGGCGTGGGGCGCAAAGAGCAGAACAGCGGCCTGGTCATCCTGCTGGTGACGGGCGAACGCTGCATACAGTTTGCCACTGGCTATGGTCTGGAAGGCGTGCTGCCCGACGCCACCTGCAAACAGATACAGGTGCGCTATATGAACCAGGCGTTCGGGCGCGGCGATTGGGACGAAGGGATGCTGGCCGGCATCCGCGTCGTGAAAGGCATCCTGGACGGCAGCGGCGAGTTCACCCCGAGCCAGGACGATGAGGAGGACGATGCCGACCTCTGGCTGCTGCTGGGCGTGGGCTTCTTCTGCCTGATTGTCGTGCCGGCCCTGCTGTGGTACGACTACCGGCAACGCACCCGCTGCCCTCACTGCCACCAATACGCCCTGCACGAGGTGTCACGGCGGGTGCTGTCGCGCGTCGGGGGAGTCCGGACAGAAGAAGTCACCTACGTATGCCGGAAGTGCGGCCATACCGTGCAGCGGACACACCGCCACAACGAGAACAATGACATCCACCGCCGGGGAGGCAACAGCGGTCCCTTTATCGGCGGAATGGGAGGCGGTCTCGGAAGAGGCGGCGGTTTCGGCGGAGGTGGTTTCGGAGGCGGCAGCTTTGGCGGCGGCAGTTTCGGAGGCGGTGGGGCCGGCAGCAAGTTCTGACAGCCGCGCAGACACCACGGGTCACATCCGGCGTTTAACGATTAGCTTATAAAATTCTGTAAACAATGAACACTTTAGGAAATATCTTCCGCCTGACCAGCTTCGGCGAATCACACGGAAAGGCCATTGGAGGCGTCATCGATGGCTTCCCGGCCGGTATCACCATCGACACGGACTTCATCCAACAGGAGCTGAACCGCCGCCGTCCGGGACAATCGGCCCTCACCACGGCCCGCAAAGAGGCGGACACCGTGGAGTTTCTTTCCGGCATTTATGACGGCGTTTCCACGGGATGCCCCATCGGCTTCTGTGTCTGGAACACCAACCAGCACTCCAATGACTATGACAACATGAAAGACGTGTTCCGTCCTTCACACGCCGACTATACCTATACGCAGAAATACGGCATCCGCGACCATCGGGGTGGCGGACGCTCCTCAGCACGCGAAACCATCTCGCGTGTGGTGGCAGGCGCGTTGGCCAAACTGGCCTTACGGCAACTGGGGGTCAGCGTCACAGCCTTTACCTCGCAGGTGGGACCGTTCCGACTGGAAGAAGACTATACACACTATGACCTGGACACCATCGAAGACAATCCCGTGCGTTGCCCTGACCAGGAGCTGGCCCGGCAGATGGCCGACTACATCTACCAAGTGAAGGGTGAGGGCAACACCATCGGCGGCGTCATCAGCTGTGTCATCAAAGGGTGTCCCGTCGGACTGGGGGCACCGGTCTTCGGCAAGCTGCACGCCGCCCTGGGCAACGCCATGCTCAGCATCAATGCCGTGAAAGGATTCGAGTACGGACAAGGTTTCGGTCACATGGAGCAGAAGGGCAGCGAGCAGAACGACCTCTTCTACAATGACCACGGACGCATCGCCCTGCGCACCAACCGGTCGGGAGGCATTCAGGGAGGCATCAGCAACGGAGAGGACATCTACTTCCGGGTAGCGTTCAAACCGGTGGCCACCCTCCTCATGGAACAACCCACCGTAGACAAGGACGGCAATGAGACGGTCCTGAAGGCACGCGGCCGCCATGACCCTTGTGTGCTGCCCCGTGCCGTACCGGTAGTGGAAGCAATGGCCGCCATGACGTTGCTGGACCACTACCTGCTCGACAAAGCCAGCCGACTCTGACAATACTATATAATAATGAGACTATGGAAATACAAGACTACATTCGTGCCAACGAACCCAGGTTTCTGGAGGAACTCTCCAGCCTGATCCGTATCCCCAGTATCAGCGCACAGTCCTGCCACAAAGAAGACATGCTGGCCTGTGCCGAACGCTGGAAACAACTGCTGCTGGAAGCCGGTGCAGACAAGGCCATGATCATGCCCTCGAAAGGACACCCCCTGGTCTATGCCGAGAAACATGTGTCCGACGAGGTACCCACCGTACTGATTTACGCCCATTACGACGTGATGCCCCCCGACCCGCTGGAACTCTGGAAAAGCCAGCCCTTCGAACCCGAAGTACGGGACGGCCACCTGTTTGCCCGCGGAGCCGATGACGACAAGGGGCAGGCCATGATCCAGGTGAAGGCCTTCGAATACATCGTACACGAAGGACTGCTGCGCCACAACGTGAAATTCATCTTCGAAGGAGAGGAAGAAATCGGTTCACCGAGTCTGAACGCTTTCCTGCAGGAACACAAGGAGCTGCTGAAGGCGGATGTCATCCTGGTGTCAGACACCAGTATGCTGGGGGCCGACCTGCCCTCGCTGACCACGGGACTGCGCGGCCTGGCCTATTGGGAAATCGAAGTGACCGGCCCGAACCGCGACCTGCATTCGGGACACTTCGGCGGAGCGGTGGCCAACCCCATCAATACCCTTTGCGACCTGCTGTCGAAAGTCATCGACGAGAACGGCCGTATCACCATCCCTCATTTCTATGATGATGTGGAAGATGTGCCTGCTGCCGAACGCGAGATGATTGCCAATATCCCTTTCGACGAGGAGAAATACAAGCAGGCCATCGGTGTGAAAGCCCTCAAAGGAGAGCAAGGCTATTCCACCCTGGAGCGCAACAGTTGCCGTCCGTCGTTCGATGTCTGCGGCATCTGGGGAGGCTATATTGGCGAAGGGGCCAAGACGGTATTGCCGTCGAAAGCCTATGCCAAAGTGTCGTGCCGACTGGTCCCCCACCAGCAGCACCAAACGATTTCCCGGCTCTTCGTGGACTACATGAAGGCGTTGGCCCCCGACTATGTGCAGGTGAAAGTGACGCCCATCAGCAGCGGCGCAGGCTATGTCTGCCCTCTCTCCCATCCGGCCTACCAGGCAGCCGAAAAAGGATTCACCAAAGCCTTCGGCAAGAAACCCTTGGCGGTACGCCGTGGAGGCAGCATCCCCATCATCAGTGATTTCGAGCAGATTCTTGGGGTGAAGACCATCCTTATGGGCTTCGGTCTGGAGAGCGACGCCATCCACTCGCCCAATGAAAACATATCGCTGGATATTTTCCGCAAGGGCATTGTGGCGGTCGCCGAGTTCCACAAGGAGGTCTGGAAATAAACAGCGAAGCATCTCTGTCTGCCGCAGCCGGTAGGGCTGCGCGGGCAGATGCTCCGCTGCGATTCCTTGACCAAGCGGACGAGATGCCTTCGAAAGGCCTATCAGCCTTCCTCCAGCTCCTTCCGGTAGCAACGCCTGCGCTTCGTGAATGTCGGGTCAAGTGCCCTCCATTGCGCCAGCTCGCGGTGATTGTCCTCCAACTGAGGGCCGGTCTCGGCCCACTGCAGTCCTTTCCTGTTGTAGACAGGTATCAAATCGTCAAAAAAGACGGCGTTCACTCCTTTTCCTTGATAATCGGGACGGACGGCTATCAGCAACATCTCCACCTTGTTCTCGTGTTTCCACTTCAACGAGCGCAGCAGATGGTACCATCCCAACGGGAAGAATTTGCCCTGCGACTTTTGCAAGGCGTGCGAAAGACTGTACATCGTAATGGCCACACCGATCAGGTCGCCTTCTGCATTCTCTACCGATGTCAGCATCTCCATGTCCATCAGCGGTGCATAGCGCTGGACAAAAGCATCTATCTGCCGTTCGGTGAGTTCCGTATAGCCGAACAGGCCGGCATAAGCCACGTTCAGCAAATCGAAGATTTTCCGTCCATAGCCGTTCATCAGTTCTTTCCGGGTCACTTTCTTGACAGACAAGCCAAACATCTCCTTTACCCTACCGGCGATACGGGCGAACTTTTCAGGAACTCCATCAGGCACCCGGACCAGTATCTGTACCCAATCTACCTCTTTGGTATAGCCCAGCCGCTCCAAGTGGCGCGGATAGTAAGACGGATTATAGATGGTCACCATGGAACCGATCCGGTCGAAATCCTCTACCAGCATTCCTTCCTTGTCAAAATCGAAGATGCCCATAGGGCCTTGTATCCGCCGCATACCACGGCTGCGCCCCCATTGTTCTACCGCCTGGAGCAAGGCCGATGACACTTCCGGGTCATCCACAAACTCAATGAAGCCGAAACGGACATTCTGGGTGTGCCATTTCTCGTTGGCACGATGGTTGATGATGCCGGCAATGCGCCCCACAGGATGCTCCTCGGCATCATACGCCACAAACGCCTGGATATCCGAAAAATCCAGGCAAGGGTTCTTCCGGGCATCAAACGTCTCACGGATGTCCATATCCATATCGGGAACATAATAAGGACTGCCTGCATACAACCGGCGCGGCAGACTGATAAAGTCGTTCATCTCTTGAGGGGATGTGACCTCTTTCACACAAATGTTGCTCATATCACTTTCATTCATGAACCGGCCCAAGGCCTCACCTCAACCGGATAAAATCACCGACTTGCGGTGCACGCGCATTCGCCTTCATGCCGTTCATCTTATACAGACGGTCCAGCCGGACACCATACATCTGCGCAATGGAATACATCGAATCTCCGACCTTCACCACATGCAGGATATGTTCCTTCGTAGCACGGCGATGTTTCTTCTCCAGATACAGCACCTCTCCGCCTTTGAAGCGGTAGTATTTCGGCAATTCATTCCACTTGCATAACTTTCTGCGACTGATGTCAAACTCTTTGGCAATGGATTCAAATGTGTCACCCGGCTGCGCCACGATATAGACCAGCTCATTGGCCAAATAAGGCTGATGCAGGTTGACAATCTCCTTGACAAACTTCAGGCCGCCTTTATGGTCATATAAATCCAGATTATACAGCTCTATAATCTTTATCAACCGTTCGGCATACTGCGGGTCAGTGGCGTATCCGGCCCGCTTCAGTCCCCGCGCCCATCCTTTATAATCCGTTATTTTCAGCCGGAACAATGGGGCATAACGTGAGCCGGTACGTAAAAACTTGGAATGGTCGGTGTATGAATCCTTCACATGCTTGTACTTACGAAAACATTCACCGCGCGCATCATCATCATAACTGACGGATGGACCGTCCCAACTCAGACCACACTTTATCCCAAAATGATTGTTGGATATCCGGGCCAGCTTCCCTTGTCCCGCACCCGACTCCAACAGGCCTTGCGCCAAAGTAATACTGGCAGGTATATGATACCGACGCATTTCATAGACCGCCAATTCACGGTATTTCTTTATATAAGCTTCATACGCCTTGCTACGCTGTTCGGCCGATGCAGTCACGGCTATACACAGCAAGACCCAGCACAACCAAAAACGAGTCCTCATAGTGTTTCCAACGCTTTATAATATTTATCCGCGGTAAAGATAAGAATTTTACGGGAAAAACCGCCCACCCATTAGGTTTTCTATCGCTTTTTCTGTAGATTTGGTACAGCAAACAACCTGTTTATGTCATGAAAGAGCTTACAATGGAAATCCGGATCCAGGTATTTCGCCCAGAAGAACTGCCGGAAGAAGACCGTGAGCTGATCCAGGCCGCCCGGGCAGCGGCCCAGAACAGCTACTCACCCTATTCGCATTTTGCGGTAGGGGCTGCCCTGCGGTTAGACAACGGCTGTATTGTCTGCGGTTCCAATCAGGAGAACGCCGCCTATCCGTCGGGGATGTGTGCGGAGCGCACCGCCCTGTTTTATGCCGGTGCCCGATATCCCGACCACTGTGTGACGACGCTGGCCATCGCCGCCCGCCACCCGAAGGGGTGGACGTCCGCACCGGTACCTCCCTGCGGAGCCTGCCGGCAAGTCATGCTCGAAACAGAGCAACGCTCAGGCCGGCCGATGCGCCTGCTGCTCTCCGGCAGCGAGCAGGTGTATGTCATAGCAGGCATCCGGCAGTTGCTGCCCCTTCAGTTCGGACAGTCGTTCCTGGAATAAGGACCGGTATGCCTCCTTACCCCACAAAAAAAGTGTGCCGACCCCTCAGGCCATTCCCTCATGGTGATGACCTGATTTGTCGGCACACTTTCATGTCGTGTCCGCAACCGGACTTTCAGCAGATGTTAGCCACCGAAGTTATCGTAGAGGATAGAGCTTTCTTCTACGCCGAGGCTGTCCAACATACCCACAACGGCTTTCGACATCGGGCCGGGACCACACATGTAGTATTCGATGTCTTCGGGAGCTTCGTGATCCTTCAGATAAGTATTGAGCATCACCTGGTGTACGAAACCTGCCGTGTACTTCACGCCCGCTGCATCGGCTGCAGGGTCGGGACGGTCCAATGCCAAATGGAAGTGGAAGTTGGGATAATCCTTCTCCAACTGCAGGAAGTCTTGCAGATAGAACACTTCGTTCAAGGCACGTGCACCATAGAAGTAGTGCATCTGGCGGTCTGTGGTATGCAGCGTACGGGTCATGTGCATGATCTGTGCGCGCAGCGGAGCCATACCGGCACCACCACCTACCCAAATCATTTCCTTCTTCGAATCGAAGATAGGATGGAAATCTCCGTAAGGACCACTCATGGTCACCTTGTCACCCGGTTTCAGCGTGAAGATGTATGACGAGGCGATACCCGGCATCACATCCTGGAAGCCTACCTGCGGTTTCGGTTTGAACGGCGGAGTGGCGATACGTACCGTCAGCATGATGCGGTCGCCTTCAGCCGGATAGTTGGCCATTGAATAGGCGCGGATGGTTTCCTGCGTATTCTTACACTTCAGACCAAACAGGCCGAACTTCTCCCATGCGGGCAGGTATTCGGGACCGATCAGATCCTTGTCAATGTCCTTGTTATAATCCATTTCATAGGTAGGAATCTTGATCTGGGCATACGAACCCGGCAAGAAGTCCATGTGCTCGCCTTTCGGCAAAGCCACGATAAACTCTTTGATGAAGGTAGCCACGTTCTTGTTGGAGATGACTTCGCATTCCCATTCTTTGACACCCATCACAGATTCGGGCACCTTGATGGACAAGTCGCCCTTCACTTTCACCTGACAGCCCAGACGCCAGTGGTCTTTCTGCTGCTTGCGGCTGAAATGGCTCACTTCAGAAGGAAGGATTTCGCCGCCTCCTTCTACAACCTGACACTTGCACTGACCGCAAGAACCCTTGCCACCACAAGCGGAAGGCAAGAAGACGTTGTTGACAGCCAATGTATTCAGCAGTGTAGAACCCGATTCCACTTCGAGCTGGTTCTCACCGTTGATTGTCACTTTCACCTTACCGGAAGCTACCAGGAAATTCTTGGCTACCAACAAGATGATGACCAACACCAGAATAGTCACAAGGAATACTCCAATGCTCGCTAAAATAAAATTCATATCCATTGTATATTCCTTTCCAAATTAGATGTTCAAACCAGAGAAACACATAAATGCCATGGCCATCAGACCTACGGTGATAAACGTGATGCCCAGCCCCTTCAACGGAGCAGGAACGTCCGAATAAGCCATTTTCTCACGAATGGCAGCCAGGCCTACGATGGCCAGCAACCAACCGATACCCGAACCGAAGGCATAAGCCAATGCGTCTACGATGCCGCCGATGAACTTCGGGTCGCTCGGGCCCAGCGTGATGCGCTGTTGCATGAACAACGAAGCACCCATGATGGCACAGTTCACGGCAATCAACGGAAGGAAGATACCCAGCGAAGCGTACAGCGACGGGCTGAAACGCTCCACAATCATTTCCACCAGCTGCACGATGGCGGCGATGACGGCAATGAAGAGGATAAAGCTCAAGAAGCTGAGGTCGATGCCCAAAATACCGTCGGCAGCCAGCACTTTGGTCTGGAGCAGATAGTTGACCGGCAATGTAACAACCAACACAAAGGTTACTGCAATACCCAGTCCGAGGGCGGTCTTCACATTCTTCGATACGGCTAGATAGGAGCACATACCCAAGAAGAACGCGAATATCATATTGTCCACGAAAATCGAGCGGACTAACAAACTAAAAAAGTGTTCCATAAATTACGTACTTTTGAATTATAAATTTCTGAATGATGCTTATAATTCATCATTTTTCTTGCAGTTCCTTATGCTTGGCACGCTGATACCAGATGAGGCAAGCCACGATAATCAAGGCCATCGGCGGCATGAGCATCAGACCGTTGTTCACGTAGCCCAACGACTTGATGGTGTCATAGTTCAGAATGTTGACATTGAACAAAGTGCCCGAGCCCAACAGTTCGCGGAAGAAAGCGGTGATGACCAATACCTTGGCATAGCCCAGACCGTTGCCGATACCGTCCAGACAAGATTCCCACGGACCGTTGGCCATGGCAAACGCTTCCAGACGTCCCATCAGGATACAGTTGGTGATGATCAGACCCACATAAACAGACAGCTGTACGCTCACGTCGTATGCGAATGCCTTCAACAGCTCGCTCACGATGGTCACCAGCGCGGCCACCACCACCAGCTGTACGATGATACGGATGCGGTTGGGCACCGTCTTGCGGAGCAGGGAGATCACCACGTTGGCAAAAGCCGTAATGATGGTCACCGAAAGACCCATCACGATGGCGGGTTCCAGTTTGGATGTCACCGCCAGTGCAGAACAGATACCGAGCACCTGTATGGTAACAGGGTTGTTCATGCTGATCGGAGTAGAGAATACCTCCTTGTTTTTAGCTGAAAATAAATTTCCCATGTTATATGCTCCTCCTGTTATTCGTTAGATGTTAAAAATTTCGTGTAGTTGGCCAGACAGGCTTTCAACATGGCATCCACACCTTTCGAAGTGATGGTACCGCCCGAGATGCCGTCTACCTGGAATTCAGGTTTCTCCACCTTGCCGTTCTTCTCAACGGACAGGGCCACCGTCGTGCCATCCATCACGTGCTTGCCCTCGAACTGTGTCTGGAACCAGGTGGCTGTGATTTCAGCACCCAGACCCGGAGTTTCCGAAGCGTGCGAGAAATAAGTGCCGTACACCGTGTTCTTGTCAGAGTTCAGTGCCACATAGCCCCAGATGGCGCCCCACAAACCGGCACCGTAAACGGGAATCACATACTTGGTCTGTCCGTCCACCATACATACAAAGATGTGTGTGCGGCCGTTTTCCTTGGCTTCTTTTTCGTAAGCGGTCACAAACTTGCCTTCATAGGGAGCCAGTGTGCCGTCTTCGTTCACAATCATGTCCTGAGCATCCACACCGGCAAAAGCGGCGTCGGCATCCGTCACGTCCTTCACGCCCAGCGAAGACAGGATCTGCTTCTTGGTGTCCAATTCGATGTTCTTGTTCTGCCGTTCGCGCAAGCCGGAGTTGACGAAAGCCAGCAGGAATGCCACGATAACAACCATTACCGAAGCATAAATGATAGTATAAGCATTACTATTAGTATTCATATATTCGGTTTTTTACTGGTTAGACAACGCACGTTTGGCACGACGGGAAATATTGTTCTGAACGACCACATAGTCAATCAGCGGGGCGAAGATGTTCATCAGCAAGATTGCGAGCATCATGCCTTCAGGATAACCGGGGTTCATGACGCGGATGATGATGGCCATTGCACCGATAAGCAGACCGTAAACGAACTTGCCGTTTTCCGTACGGGAGGAGGTCACCGGGTCTGTTGCCATAAACACGGCACCGAAGCAGAAACCGCCCACGCAGAGATGTTCATACCACGGCATCTGTGCCATCGCCGAATCCATGCCCGAAGCATTGAAGATACCTGCCATTACGGCACCGCCCACGAATACAGACAACATGGTCTTCCAGCTGGCCACGCCTGTCCACAACAGGATAATGGCACCGATAGCGATGGCGATGACACTGGTCTCACCAATGGAACCCGGAATCAGACCAATCACCATGTCTGTCAAAGAAGCGTCCACCGGCACATTGGTGGCAGCCTGTCCCAACGGAGTGGCGGCCGTCAGACCGTCGACCGTATTGCCCAGCCCGAAGATACTGTCTTTGGCCACCCATACGGCATCACCCGACATCTTGACAGGATAGGCAAAGAACAGGAATGCACGGGTAATCAGGGCCGGGTTGAAGATGTTCATACCCGTTCCGCCGAACACTTCCTTGGCAAAAATGACCGAGAAAGCAGTGGCGACAGCCAGCATCCACAACGGACATTCGATGGGGACAATCATCGGAATCAGCATACCCGAAACCAGGAAACCTTCCTGGATTTCTTCCTTCTTCCACTGAGCCACCACAAATTCGATGCCCAGACCTACCACGTAGGACACAATGATTTTCGGCAGGACTGCCAAAAAGCCATATACAAACATTTCAACGAAACCACCTTCGGCACCCGTGTGAGTGAAGTGCTGGTAGCCTACGTTGTACATACCGAACAGCAGGGCCGGTATCAGTGCGATGACCACGAGTGACATGATACGTTTGCTATCAATCGCATCGTGGATGTGCGTGCCTGTCTTCGAAGTCGCATTCGGGACGAACAGGAAAGTTTCGAATCCGTCGAACACAGAGCGAAGAGCCTGGTATTTGCCTCCCTCTTCAAAGTTCGGCTTTATCTTATCGAGATAATTTCTTAACGCGTTCATTTAATTTAAATTTATTAGTTAGTCAGCCTCAGTCATCCGGATGAAGCCGGAGCTACCTGAAGCTCAAAATTTAGCACATTTCACGACGAAGCATATCCAGCCCCTCGCGGACGATTCGCTGCAGCTCCATCTTGGACGAGCATACAAATTCGCACAGCGCGAAGTCTTCGGGTGCCACTTCATAGATGCCGAGCTGCTCCATACGGTCAATGTCACCTGCGATGATGGCCTTTATCAGGTATTCGGGCAGGATATCCATCGGCAGCACACGGTCGTATTCGTTCGACATGATCATGTGGCGTTCGCCACCCTTCACACGGGCATCCAGGGTATATTCCTTCTTGCCCAGCAGCCAGCTGAAGTAAGAACGGCTGGTGCTGAAATCATTGACTCTCGGCATGATCCAGCCCAACATCTCGTGGACGTCATTGCCTTCGGGAATCACCGTCAGCTGCGAGTGGAAAGCGCCCAAGAAACCGTTGGCGGCAATCTTCTTGCCGGTCAATGGATTACCGCTGATGTAGCGCAGCTCGCGCCCGGACTTCTGCACGTTCGCTGCGAAGACGTTGGTCAGCAATGCGCCGACTTTCAACTTCACGTAAGCGGGTTTCTTCACTTCCGAACCGGTCAGAGCCACCGTACGGGTCAAGTCCACATGACCTGTGTTGAACAGACGGCCGATAAAGAGGACAGCCTGAGGGTCGATGGTCCATACCGTCTCCCCCTTGTTCACGGGAGCCAGGTGGTTGATCTGTACACCCACATTGCCGGCGGGATGCGGACCGTCGAACACAGTCACCGTCACGTTCTTCGCAGCAGTCAGCGCGGGAGCCTTCTGGTTCGCGCCAATGCTCAGGTACGTCGTGGCCATCTTTGCCAAGGCGTCGAGACCGGTCTGGAAATTCGCCTCCTCGCCTTTCAGCGCGATTTCAAAATCAGGAGCCAACGGGTTGGTGTCGAAAGCCGATACGAAAATGGCTCTCGGGGCCACCGTCGGATCAGCAATCACATCATACGGACGCTGACGCACGAAAGCGAACATTCCGGCTTCGAGCAACGCTTCCTTCACCTGTGCGCCGCTCATCTTCGCAACGTTCTTCTTCCCGAAATCTTCCAAGTCCTGTTCGGCGGCGGCCTCAACGGTAATGTTCAGCACCTTACGGCGTGCACCGCGCTCCACACTTGTCACTACGCCACTGACGGGCGAAACAAATTTCACTTCAGGATGATTCTTGTCAATAAACAAGGGTCCCCCGGCCATTACATATTCCTGCTCTTTCACGACCACCTTCGGAGTAACGCCTGTAAAGTCGTCGGGACACAACGCATAGAATCCCGGTTCTTTGACAGACAACACCTCGGCAGCAGCCTTGCCTTTCAGGTTTATGTCCAAGCCTTTACGCAATTTAATCAAATTAGCCATAATAGGTTATAAAAAATGTTTTTTACGTTCTGCTTGCAAATTTAATAATTTATAGCTGAATGTTGGAAGAAAATCAAAAGTAAATAAGGGGGATTTTTTGCAAATAATCGCCGTGTCCGTTAACGGTTTCACCGGTTCCGGCATAGTATGTCCCCTCAATGTTTCAGCGTCCGGTAGATTCGGAAGCCCGTTGCCGCCACCAGGATGCTCATCAGCGGACTAATGTAGTTAAAAAAGCAGTAGGGCAGATATGTCAGCGTAGGCACGTTCAGAATGGTGGCCTGCGTCATGCCGCACGTGTTCCACGGTATCAGCACCGAGGTCACGGTCACGGCATCCTCGGTGGTCCGGCTCAGCAGGCGCGATTCGCAGCCGTTCCGCTTGTAAATGTCCTTAAACATATTGCCGGTCAGGATGATAGAGATGTACTGGTCGGCCGTGGCCAGATTCAGAAACAGGCCGCAGCCCACCGTAGAGGCCACCATACCCGTCAGCCGGTGTGTAAACCGTACGAACATCGAGGTGATGCTGCCCAGCATACCGCTTGCCGTCATGGCTCCTCCCAGACACATGGCGCACAATATCAGCCACACCGTCCCCAGCATGCCCGACATTCCCCGTGTGGCCACCAGCTCGTTCAGCTCGGCGTTGCCTGTCTCCAGCCCCGTACTGCCATAAAGCGACATCAGCGTCCCCTTCAGGAGCGTATATCCCTCCGACAGGCCCTCGCCGGCAATCTCCCGTACTATCTCCGGCTGCAACACCAGCATGCACCCCACCGCCAAGGCAGTCGAGAGAAACAGCGTGATGATGGAAGGCACCTTGCGGGCAATCATCACACCGGTCAGCACCGGCACCACAAGCACCCACAGCGAGATATGGAACCGCCCGGCCAGTGTGTCGGTGAAGGCCACCATCTCGGCCGATGTGCCCGCCTCGTGCAGCAGTCCTGCCACCAGGAATACCACCAGCGCAATGGTCAGCGAGGGCAACGTGGTGAACAGCATGTAGCGGATATGGGTGAACAACGGGGTTCCGGTGACCGAAGCCGCCAGCACCGTCGTGTCCGACAGCGGCGACACCTTGTCGCCGAAATAAGCCCCCGAGATAATGGCACCCGCTATCCAGCCTTCATCAAACCCCTGCGCACGGCCAATCCCCATCAGGGCGATGCCGATGGTGGCGATGGTCGTCCACGAACTGCCCGTCATGACCGATATGGCGGCACAAATCAAGCAGGTGGACAACAGGAAGAATTGGGGATGGATAATCTGTACCCCATAATATATTAAGGTAGGCACCACGCCGCTCAGCATCCATGCCGCCGAGAGCGAGCCGATGATCAGCAGAATGATGAGCGCCGTGCTCACCCCGGCAATGTTGTTGATGATGGCATAGTCGAACTCCTTCCACTCCACGCCATAGCCCGCCATACCTACCAGCACACACAGTGCCGTCGCCACCAACAGGCACACCTGGCTGCCTCCGCCCAAGGCATCGCTGCCCAGCAGACGGATGGTGAAAAACAACAGGACAATCAGCGCCACGATGGGCAATATGGAAATCAGCGGAGAGGGCGTTCGGGCAGGCTTTTTCACGGTCATTGCTTTTTGGATGTTTTGATGATGTTTGGAGGCCAAAGATACAACAAAAAAATCAAAAAGGCAGCAAAAATCCCGAAGTTATGACAGAAAACAGAGTTTTCCCTACAATAGTTAGGCCATATAAATAGGGTGTACAGTTTAACGTTCTCAATTTAGCCTACATTTTTGAGCTGTTTGGTA
>CAMAFR010000045.1 GCA_945833835.1 uncultured Bacteroides sp. | reverse complement strand
AAAAGAAGAATTTGGCTTCTTGAAAAATTTATCCCCACTAAATTTCTACTGACCCAAAATTAGTTCTATCTTTGTTCTTGTATCAGAACCAGCAAAACTATTATATAAATGAGTAATTTATCGTTTCGTATCTGTATTGGCAACGTGAAGAATGACCAGGAACAGGAAATTCCGGTCATGGAGTTGAATTATACCCCAGAGAATGGGAAGAACCGGTTGGTGCTTGGCGAGAAAATCTATGAGGTGACCGTCAATTCTCTGCACTTCAACAACCGGATTTATCATTCGACTGAACTGACGTTGAACGTCTCTCTGAAGCGTTCGGACGCACAAAGCAATCTGTCGAAGCCGTCTAACCCACTTCCCACCCGGAAGCAACTTTCTGAGGCCCTGTTGGGGCAGGCGGTGGAATTTACGTATGGGGGTATTACAGAAACTGCCTTGTATGTACATAATATCACGTATCGTCTGCGCCGTATCGGTATGGGCTCGTCGCTTGAATTCGAGCTGTATATCTTCAGTCTTGACAAGAAACTTCAGTTGGACAAGTTCTGTAAGGCCTATATGGGCCAGAAGTTGGGAGCGGAGCTCTTGCCGTGTATGCTGGAAAATGGAGGCGCATTGGCCAATTTGGGCATTGAGTTGAACAAGGCCCAACTGCAGGTGCTCTCGTATGAAAAACAGGAGGCCGAAGATAAGATTACGGATGAATTCCGCCAGCCCTATCTGGTGCAATACAATGAGACGTTTTATGATTTTCTGATACGTACGGCCCATCGCTGCGGGGAACTGGTCTATTTCACCGGTGGCAAACTGGTGTTGGGACTGCAGGCCGCAGGCGATCCGGTCGAGCTGAAGGACAGTTCGTATGAATGGCTGGATTATCCGAATGTGGCCGGGTCTGCGCTGAAAGTGGATGCGATAGGACGCTCGGCCGTATTCGATGGTCTGCCCGGCGACGAGGAGTCGTCGTCCGATTCGAAACGGAGAACCCCCAAGGCCTCGGAGACATTCGAGAACTTGCCGTATAATTTCGAGGTCGTGCCCGAAGACCATTACGCCACCTATGCCAAAGGCGAGTTCACCTGTTATGCCGATGAGCTGGGTGATGTGGATATCTTCTGTGTACAGGTGCTCAGCCATGTGCTGACCGCCGGTTCGTATGGCGAGATGATTGCCAGCCTGTTGGCGACAGATGCCACGCAGGCGGTATTTGCGGCGATGTACAACAGTAGCGTCAATAAGAAATACGACCAGCGTTTTTTCCCGTCGGGCATTGATGCCACCGACCGGTATAACAACGATAACGTGATGGAAAACGCTACCTTCAACAAGGATCCGGAAAAAGGCTCCGTCAAGTCCAAATTGGGCATGAGCCTGTATGCCTTGATACAGGAGGCCGAGAAGAAGGTGGCCGACAATATGGTGACCGTCTGTCTCGGTTCGTCCTGCCAGGACCTGCGCATCGGGTCGTTGGTGTCATTGGAAGAACTGACGCAGTTGGAGACAGAGCACAAACCCTATGTGGTGATTGGGGTGGAGGAGGTTTTCCAGATGGAAGGCAACAGCCGGATGACGACCTGCCAGACCGTCACGCTGATTCCCCAATACGACACGCTGCCGGATGCCGTCCTGAAGACGAGCGTCATCCCTCCGTTCCAGGAGGACATACCCTTGTTCCGTCAGGCCTCGCCCCAGCTGGCGTTCATCACCGATACAGACGACCCCCTGAAACTGGGGCGTGTACGCCTGCGCTACCTCTGGCAGCCGTTGGATGAGATTGTGCAGGACAGCGAAGAGCGTGCTGCGAATGACGGGCTGGCCTTGGAGAAACGCAAGCCGGAGGCATCGCCGTGGGTACGCATATCCACTTTGTTTGCCTCGCAGGGCGGCGGTGTGCACTTCCGTTTTACGGATGGCGATGAGGTGCTGATTGATTATGAGAACGGCAACGTGGAGCAACCCTTCGTAGCGGGCAGCCTCTTCTCAGACTTTACGGAAAATCCTACCGGCTGGCACGTGTTGTCTTATAATAACCCTGCGGCCTGTTCGCACGTCATCTCCAGCCGGAGCGGGCAGTCCATCATGTTGCGCGACAGCAAGAACTCGCTGAAGTTCATGGGCGGAATGGGATTCATTCCCATCTGGCCGTTGTTGGGATCGTATTGTTCAAACATGGATTTTACAAAGGTGCTTTCCACTTCCGAGAACCGCTTGGGCGGCGGAGTGGAGATTGGCGATGCCCTGGGCTTCTATTCCATCAGTGCCTCTACCGAGGAGCGCAGCATCTCCATCAGCAGCCCGTTTGGCGATGTGTCCATCAATGCCTTTACCGGCATCAGCATCGATGCGCCCAATGGCGATGTCACCATCCGGGGCAAGAACGTGTCCATCAAGGCCGGCAACACGCTGACCATCGAGTCGGGCACGAACATTGATGAAGAGGCCATGTCGGGCAAGAAGTTGCATCGCATGGTGCACGAGGGAATTCAGTCGGCCATCCGATCGGCAGTGGTGGACAAGATTGTGGACTTGTCGCTGGTGCGCAGTTTCCTGGAAGTGTTCCTCCGTCCGATAGACGGCACGATGCTGATCAAGTCCAACCGCTTTATGCGTATGGAGGCGGGCAAGGGTACCACGATGCTGCCGGATGATGCGTTTGCCAAGGATAAAAAGACGGGTAAAGTCAAGAACCTGAACAAGCGCGAGGATGAGAACATCTGGCGGCTGATTGAAACCGTGCGCCTGCTCACTCCCTTCTTTACTTCTTTCGAGAAACTATATTGTGTGGTGTACAATACCATCCTGAGTGGAATCCGCAATTATGATGATGCTGCAGATTTTCCGGATGATTGGGAACTGCCCGATGTGCAGGCCATTGTGCAGAAGGGACAAAGTGATGACAATGGGGATTATCAAGCGACTGATTTTAACGTAGACGAAAGTCCGGAGCTTCACTTGCGGGATGCGTTGTACAAAATGAACTACATCTTGCAGAATGTGCGAATGATTGCAGAAATAAAAGAGGAGTTCAAGGAAATGCTCAAGAAGAGTTTGAAAAACACCAAACGAACCAACAAGTGTCTTCGAGGGACGGACACGGTGTATAAGGATGTGGCCAACAAAGCCATCGATGCTTGGGAGGGACTTGAAATGCCCAACAATGAAACGTACGACGCTCCTGTAGATAGGGCGGCATTGCACCAGGCGGTCAAGAAAGGATACCGCAAACTGATGGACAAATTGTTGCGAGAAGTGGAATACAGCGGTGCGGGTTTGGGCAAGATTTTCGACATGCCAGAAGAGTTGGGTGACTATGGTGATAACGCCGCATGGAATGCCTATTTGGATCAGGTGGATCAAAAGAAAGAATGGGATGCGTTGAGTGGATTTGGAAACACGTTGGGAAATCTCTTGGCCCAACCGTTCATAGATGCCTGGTTCGACAACATTGCCAATATTTGGGAGCCGCTTACGGACTCCAAAGCATGGGGTAGCCAGCAGAGCGGGAAAATCCTGATGTCGGATAAAGAAGGTATAATGTATAATGTAGAGAACAGGCAGTTCAAGGAGTCATGTTCCACTCCTTTTGCATTGCTGATAGATGAATTGAAGAACTTTTAAAACCGTGTGAGATCATGGCAGAGACTTTATTTGATGATTGGCTGGATGCACTGAATCGCCTGAAGGAGTCCGTAGAGAAGGACCTGGCGGAAATACGGGCCAGCAAACTTGAGATACAGCAGATGAAGACGGACGTGTTTAACCGTATGGACAGCGGCCAGTATATCCGCGACGAGCGGCGGTTGATCCTGTCGGCCCCCGAAATCATTATTGGCGATGTGGACAAACAGGGGAACTTGAATCCTGTGGACGCATCGGTGCTTATTAAAGGATGTAGCGTGGTGATGCAGGGTGTGGGGTCTGTGTACGGCGATGCGGGCAGCATCGTGCAGCAGGCCACCTGCATTGTGCAGCAGGCGGTGGACACCGGTGTGGACGGAAAAGAGGCGGCGGTCATGCCCCAGTCCAGCATTGTGCAGCAGGCCGGGTCTATTGTGTTGCAGAGCAACCAGGCGATAGCGGACGGTGCCACAGACGGTGTCTTTGCCCGTGATGCGGTGCCGATGGAGAAGGGCGTGCGCATCGAGTCAGACAGCAGCCTGGTGTTGCGGGCCGCCAAGGAGAACCAGACCCTGAAGGACCGGTTGGACGAACGTATCGGGGCACTCGAAACCCAGAAAGGGACGCTGGACGGCTACATTGAGGAACGGAAATCTACCTTGGAGGATTTGTTCGCTCAGATGATAGAAGTCATTGACAAAGAGGATGACAAGAAGAAAGACTTGTTCGACACCCGCTCCAACTATGCCGAGCTGGCGCAGTACAACCGGGAGTTCAACAATTTGTGCTTCCCGATGTACGCCGCCTTGCAAGACTATTTCAGCGTGCTTGCCGAACAGGCCGAGACCAACCGTCAGCTCACCAGCCTGAAGGCGCAAAAAGACGCCATTGGCGAAGAGGATGCCTATAAAGATGAGACCACCTCGGCCGAGGTGCGGATTGACGGCGAGTGCATCAACCTGACCACCGTAGACGGCGAAGGCAACCTGCGTACCAACAAGGAGGCCGGCGTGAAGGTGCGGGCCAACCGGGTGGACGTGGTGGCCGATGACAACGACGGCAGCTCGCTGGACAAGAGCATCATCCGCCTGAGCGCACACAAGATACATGCCCGCACGAACCAGACGGTGCTGAAAGACGACAAGCCGGGAGATTTTCCGGGCGACGGCACCTTTGTGGTGGATTCGAAAACGATTGTGCTGCGCTCGGTGGACAAGGAGCTGCAGGAGGAGAAAATCAAGGAAAAGGCACTGACCGAAGGCGGCACCATCTTCTTGCGGTCGGAAACCGTGAAAGTGGAGTCTACCGATACCGAAGGCAAGGCAACGGGGCGCATCGCCCTCAATGCCAAAGCAGTGGAATTGGGTGCCCAGGATACCGACAAGGAGAGCCATGCGCCTACCGGACTGGCCGAAGGCGGCACGCTGACCGTGACGGCCGAAACGGTGAAGGGCGGCAACGACAAGAGCAAGACGCTGGAGTGGCAGGCCGAAAAAATCGGTTTGTTCGCTACCGAGACGGCCGAAATACAGCAGGGCGAGGCCAAGGCAGTGTTGCAGCTGGACGGCGGCACCTTCTCGGCTTCGGGTGACAAGACCGCCTTGTATGGCGAAACCACGCTGAACGGCAAGACCGAAGTGAAGGACGCACTCAGTGCGCCGAAGATAACGGGCGACAGTATCGAGGCCAAATCGCAGTTCAAGAGCCCCAACATCAGCGATGGAATGGGTGTCGGCGGCGGTGGCGGCGGAGGTTCTCTCAGCACCAAGCTGCAGAAGGCCGAGGCACAGGAGGCCGGTGAGGACAAAGCCGGCTGGCTGGACGACGAGTTGCCGGGATTCGATGATGCCGAAATGGCGGAAGACGGAAACTGATAGTAAAACAACAACACGATAGAAAAACCACATGAGAGAAGCGATACAGATAAAGATCAGTGCCACCCGCAAGCGGATGGGAGCGTATGTGATATTGGAGAATTTCAGGGATGCCAACCTTTGCGTGAAGGCAGAGACCTTTGCGCTGATGCCGGTGGAGGTTGATTTTGAGGGCAACACGTATCCGTTGGAGAAGATTGCCGACGTCACCCTGCCCGATGACTACCATTTCGGGGTGTATCCCCACTACCAACGGGCATTGTTTGCCATCTCGAAAGCCATCAAGCTGGCACATCCCGAGTTCGGCATCGACATGCTGCCGCAGGACGAGAACGATGAGGAAGGCGACAAGAAACTGCTGCTGAGTATGCCCCAGATAGACAAGGACCGCCGGGATGCCTACATGACGGCGATAGACGGCTACCATACGGAGTGCCGGCTGAACCTGGACAGGGAGTATGCCGCTATCCAGAAAGACATACTGAGCGATATGAAAGGGTTGCCTGCCGAGGCGGTGAAGGAAGTGAGCGACGAGATGAAAAAGCAGTATGACTGGCACTTGGAGCAGAGCGACCGCCTGATGGAGATGAAGAAGACCGAGGTGGAGGAGGCCTACCGGCAGTACCAGCAGGAGATGGATCGCCGCGAGGCCGAACGCCGGGAACAAGAGGCGGCCCATGGCAAAGAGGCCGGCACCCAGCTGGACATGAACGGACAAGAGTAGTTTTAGAGGCGGTCCGGCGCCCGCCTTTGCTCAGCGTCGGCGGCACCTGCTTCGGACGAAGGCCCCTGCCAGGATAAGGCCGCCCGCTCCTAAAGCCGACAGCAGGAAGGCGAGTCCGTATCCGTGGACAAACGCTACCGGAGCCAGGGTGATGAGCAGGATTTCTACCGGAGCAATCACCAAATAGGCCAGGGCATAGTCTTCCAGGCAGCGGCTCCTCATGTCGGGGTCCACCACCCGCAGCAAGGCGATGCCCATGGCCATGGTGCCGGTGTACCATCCCCACGTGAAGAGGGCTTTCTCGAACCAGTAGTCCGAGCGGAACAGCCATCGCCCGATGACAAGTACATAAAGCAGGGTGACGACCAGACCGGACACCAGCAATACCGTCAGCGGCAGCCAGTATTGCAGCACAATCTCCAGACGGATGGCGGAGATGCCGAAGGCCACCAGCAGATCGGTAAACGTTCCGCTCAGGTGTCCGATGGTGGCAGGACAGAGATAGTGGAGCGTGTGGGTGCGTGCGCAGAGCAGCCGGGCCAGAATGCCGACAATGAAGGCACAACTGAAGACCGGCAGCTGGAGTTGCGGCAGCAGACAGTTTACTCCCTGACTGATGCCATAGCCGCCCAGGGCGATGGCTGCAATCCAGATGAAATGCAGGGTGAGCGGATCCATCGAGATGGAGGAACAGGTGGTTTCTCCCAGACTCCCGCGCTTGTCGGCTGGCAACAGGCCGGTGCGCAGTTCGGGAGGCAGGTCGGCAAAGTCGTCTACAAAGGAAGCATGTCCTTTCCGAGTTCCCCATTTGACGAGTGCCAATCCGATGAAGACCGCGGCCACAATGCCACAAGTGGCCGCCGTCATGGCCAGTGTCAGCATATCGGCATTGCCTGCCCGGGCAAACGCTTCGCCAATGGCGGCGGCAGTGCCGTGTCCGCCACAGAAGCCGCTGGGCATGGCTATCCCGAAAGCCGGGTCGAGCGGCCAGAGCCTGCTCAGTAGCCAGAGACCCAACAGGCCGCCGAACGCCCACTGCCAGAGCATCCCCGTCTGCGAGTAAGCCCACATCTTCAGGATACGGTTGCTTTTGCCGGCCGTACCTGTTCCGCAGAAAGGCAGGCAGCCGAAGATGAAGGCAATCAGGATGCCGGCGTATGTCCCCATGTGAGGAGAAAGGGGCAGCCATCCCAGTCCGCCGGGACCGAAGGCCAGTCCCATGAATCCGGCCATCAGGCTGGGTGGGATGAACAGGCGTTGTATCAGTCTGACTTTGACACGCAAGAGTTTTCCTGACAACAGGAGGAGGGAGATGATTCCCACATCGGTGAAGACGGTCCAAGGAGTAAAATCGTTCATGGTGATAAATAATTGTAGCGTTTGCGTGCAAAAGTATACATTTCCCTCGGGAAAGTCCGCTTTTTGTATGCTAAAATCAGGCTTGGACCTTATTTCCTGTTCCGATGGAGTGGGCGGTCAGCGGACGGCTGCCTTCTCTTCGATGAAGATACGGCCGCCTTTCTTGCCGATGCTCACCAGGCTGCCCTTGGGATGGAGGTTGAACGGCGTGACATCTTCTGTACGCTGGTCGACGACCATCAGCATACTCTCTTCGGCGAAGCGCCGCACCTGGACTTTTGTTTCCGATGCGTCGAAGGTATGGCAGACGATGAGGCTGTCGTTGATGTAGACGGCAAGGCTGTCTCCGGCCAGTGCAGGGGTGAGTTGCAGGGTGTATTGTCCTTCGAAGGCTTGTGGCTGTCCGTCTTTCCGTTGGTAGCGGAAGCCGAGGTAGAAGAAAAGGCTTACGATGAAGAACACGCCGAAGGCAAGCAGTCCGTTGCCAATCATGAATTGTTTGTTGCTGTCAATACTTTTACTCATAGTGTTACGGGTTGGATGTTCCGCTGCAAAGTAAATAAATAATCGGTTATCCTGTGGAGGTGCGGTATGCTTATTTGAGGGAATGGCGGCGTTTTTTCGGCCATCATGGGCAGCTCTCGTTAAAAAAACAAATAATAATCCTAATTTTTTGCAAGACATATTATTATTTGTATCTTTGCATCCGTAAACGGAAGAAAGGTGGAGGGGCAATAAAGCTCCTTTTTTTGTTCTTATATACTGAATGCATGATAGATAAAAACGCAGTGACCCTGTTGGTCAATGAATGGCTGGAGGGAAAAGATTATTTTCTGGTAGACGTAACGGTAAGTCCGGATGACAAGATTGTGGTGGAGATAGACCATGCCGAAGGCGTGTGGATAGACGATTGCGTGGATTTGAGCCGTTATATCGAGTCGAAGCTGAACCGTGATGAGGAAGACTATGAACTGGAAGTGGGATCGGCGGGTATAGGCCAGCCTTTCAAGGTGCTCCAGCAATACATCAATTACATTGGGAAAGACGTAGAGGTCTTGACAAAAGACGGGAAAAAATATGTAGGGACGTTGGCCGGTGCCGATGCCGATCATTTTACGGTGACCGTCACCGTGAAGGTGAAGCCCGAAGGAGCGAAGCGCCCGAAGCTGGAAGAACAGGAACTGACTTTTGCGTATGATGAAATAAAATACACCAAATACTTAATTAGCTTTAGATAATTATGGCGAGAAAAGAAGCAGCTGTCAGCTTGATTGACACATTTTCGGAATTCAAGGAATTAAAGAATATTGACCGCACCACCATGGTGAGCGTGCTGGAAGAATCGTTCCGCAGCGTGATAGCCAAGATGTTCGGTACTGACGAGAATTATGACGTGATTGTAAATCCGGACAAGGGCGATTTCGAAATCTACCGTAACCGTACCGTGGTGGCCGATGACGAACTGGCCAATCCCAATCTGCAGATCTCGCTGACCGAGGCACGTAAGATTGATGCTTCTTATGAAGTGGGCGAAGAGGTGACCGACCAGGTGTTTTTCGAGAAATTCGGGCGTCGTGCCATCTTGAATCTCCGCCAGACATTGGCCTCCAAGATTCTGGAACTTGAGAAAGACAGCTTGTACAACAAATACAGTGATAAGGTAGGTACCATTGTCAGTGCCGAGGTCTACCAAATCTGGAAGAAGGAAATCCTCATGATAGACGATGAGGGCAACGAGCTGCTCCTGCCGAAAACCGAACAGATTCCGAGCGACTTTTACCGCAAGGGAGAGACGGCGCGCGCAGTGGTGGCACGGGTGGACAACAAGAACAACAATCCGAAGATTATCCTGAGCCGTACGTCGCCGATGTTCCTGCAACGGCTCTTTGAGCAGGAGGTGCCCGAAATCAATGACGGACTGATTACCATCCGCCGCATTGCGCGCATTCCCGGCGAACGGGCCAAGATTGCCGTCGAGTCTTACGACGACCGTATTGACCCGGTAGGCGCTTGTGTCGGTGTGAAGGGATCGCGTATCCACGGCATCGTGCGTGAGCTGCGCAACGAGAACATCGATGTCATCAACTATACGGCGAACATACAGCTGTTCATCCAGCGTGCGCTGAGCCCCGCCAAAGTCTCCACCATCGTGATGCACGAGGAAGAGAAGCGGGCCGAGGTCTACCTGAAGCCGGAGGAAGTGTCGCTGGCCATCGGCAAGAGCGGCATGAACATCAAGCTGGCCAGTATGCTGACAGAATACACCATTGACGTGTATCGTGAGCTGGACGGCAATGCTACCGATGAGGACATCTATCTGGATGAGTTTAAGGATGAAATCGATGAGTGGGTCATCAATGCCATCAAAGGCATTGGCATTGATACCGCGAAAGGCGTACTGAATGCTCCGCGTGAAATGCTGATTGAAAAGGCGGATCTGGAAGAGAACACGGTAGATGACGTGTTGCGAATTTTGAAGGCAGAGTTCGAGAACCAGGAATAGTCTTCCGCAGGCTACCCGGGTGGTGTGCCTCTGCCGGATGCTTCTGTCGGGGGAATCGCCTTCCGGGGGGGCTCCTGAAACGGTATTCTGATAATCTTATTTCTTGAACTCTTAAAAAACGAACATTAGCTTATGACCATTAGACTGAATAAAGTAACCAGAGATTTAAATGTCGGTATTGCTACCGTCGTAGACTTTTTGCAGAAAAAAGGCTATGAAGTGGAAGCAAATCCGAATGTGAAAATAACGGATGAACAGTATGCTGCACTCGTCAAGGAGTTCAGAAAAGACCAGGATCTGAAGAAGGAGTCGGAAAAGATTATCCAGGAACGACAGAATAAGGATCGAAAGGCGACGATATCCATTGCCGACAAGGACAATGAGGTGATTGCAGTGCGTGTGCCCGAAGAGGCACGTCCTAAGTTCAAGCCGGTCGGGAAGATTGACCTCGACAGCCTGAACCGCAAGAAAGTAAAACCGGCCGTAGCGGAAGCCGCGGTGGAAATGGAGAAAAAACAGGAAACGGTGAAGGAAACACCGGTGGAGACGAAGCCCGAGCTGAAAGAGGAGCCGGCTCAGAACATCGAGACGAAAGAGGCGGCTTCTGTGGAACAACGGCCGATGCCGGAGGTGACACCGGCTGCTTCAGGACAAGAGGAACCGGCACCGCAACAGAATATGAACAGAGAACAACAGAAACAGCCGGAACAAAAGGCAGAAGACACCAAACCAATGCGGATGGAAGAAGAAAAAAAATCACCAGCAACAGAGAACGAGCAGAAGAAAGGGGAGGAAGTGTTCAAGATACGTCCTACCGAATTCAAGTCTACAATCAACGTGGTAGGACAGATAGACTTGGCGGCCCTGAATCAGTCTACCCGTCCGAAGAAAAAGTCGAAAGAAGAGAAGCGCAAGGAGCGCGAGGAAAAAGACAAGCAGCGCCAGGAACAGCGCAAGCAAATGAAGGATGCCATCATCAAGGAAATCCGTAAGCCCGAAGACAAGACGGCCATGGCCGATGATGCGGCCAAGAAGAAAAAACGCAACCGCATCAGCAAGGAGCGCGTCGACGTGAGCAACGCTTCGCAGGCCATGACGGGTGCGCCCCGTCAGGAGAAAGGCGGCAAGCAGGCCGGAGCCGTTGTCGCACAAGGCGGTGGCAAGCATGCCAAAGACCGTTTCAAGAAACCTGTGGTGAAGCAGGAAGTGAGCGATGAAGATGTGGCCAAGCAGGTGAAGGAAACGCTGGCCCGCCTCACCAACAAGGGCAAGAACAAGGCCGCCAAGTACCGCAAGGAGAAACGTGAGAATATCCAGAACCGCCAGCTGGAACAGGAGGAACTGGAACAGGAAGAAAGCAAGGTATTGAAGCTGACGGAGTTTGTGACCGCCAACGAATTGGCCAACATGATGGACATCTCGGTGACGCAGGTCATCTCCACGTGTATGAGTGTCGGCATCATGGTCTCCATCAACCAGCGTCTGGATGCCGAGACCATCAACCTGGTGGCCGAGGAATTCGGCTATAAGACCGAATACGTCAGTGCCGAGGTGGCGCAGGCCATCGTAGAGGAGGTGGATGCCGAAGAAGACCTGGTGCCGCGTGCCCCGATTGTGACCGTGATGGGTCACGTCGACCATGGAAAGACATCGTTGCTCGACTATATCCGCAAGGCCAATGTGATTGCCGGTGAGGCGGGAGGTATCACGCAGCACATCGGTGCCTACAATGTGAAGCTGGAGGACGGACGCCGTATCACGTTCCTCGACACACCGGGTCATGAGGCGTTTACCGCCATGCGTGCCCGTGGTGCCAAGGTGACGGACGTGGTCATCATTATCGTGGCAGCCGATGACAATGTCATGCCGCAGACCAAAGAGGCCATCAATCATGCCGTGGCTGCCGGTGTGCCCATCGTCTTTGCCATTAACAAAGTAGACAAGCCCAATGCCAATCCCGATAAGATTAAGGAAGAGCTGGCCGCCATGAACTACCTCGTCGAGGAGTGGGGCGGCAAGTACCAGTCGCAGGACATCTCGGCCAAGAAAGGTACCGGTGTACACGAACTGCTGGAAAAAGTATTGCTCGAAGCTGAAATGCTCGACCTCAAGGCCAACCCCGACCGGAAGGCGACCGGCTCCATCATCGAGTCGTCACTCGACAAGGGCCGCGGCTATGTGGCCACCGTCCTCGTGTCCAACGGTACCCTCCATGTGGGCGACATCGTGTTGGCCGGAACTTCCTATGGTAAGGTGAAGGCCATGTTCAACGAGCGCAACCAGCGTCTCAAACAGGCAGGACCTTCCGAACCGGTGCTGATTCTGGGTCTGAACGGTGCTCCGGCTGCCGGTGACACCTTCCATGTGTTCGATACCGATCAGGAAGCCCGCGAAATTGCCAACAAACGTGAGCAGTTGCAGCGCGAACAGGGCTTGCGTACCCAGAAGATGCTGACGTTGGACGAAGTGGGCCGACGGTTGGCTCTCGGCGACTTCCATGAACTGAATGTCATCGTCAAGGGCGATGTGGACGGTTCTGTTGAGGCGTTGAGCGATTCGCTGATCAAGCTCTCTACCGACAAGATTCAGGTCAATGTCATCCATAAGGGGGTAGGCCAGATTTCCGAATCGGATGTGTCGCTGGCGGCAGCGTCCGATGCCATCATCGTCGGTTTCCAGGTACGTCCCTCATCGCAGGCGGCCAAGCAGGCCGAGCAGGAAGGGGTGGACATCCGCAAGTACTCCATCATTTACGATGCCATCGAAGAGGTGAAGTCGGCTATGGAGGGTATGTTGGCCCCGACCCTGAAAGAGCAGGTAACGGCCACCATCGAGGTCCGCGAAGTGTTCAACATCAGCAAGGTGGGTCTGGTGGCCGGTGCGATGGTCAAGACCGGAAAGGTGAAGCGTACCGACAAAGCACGTGTCATCCGCGACGGTATCGTGGTCTTCACCGGTTCTATCAATGCCCTGAAGCGCTTCAAGGACGATGTAAAGGAAGTGGGTACCAACTTCGAGTGCGGTATCAGCCTGAACAACTGCAATGACCTGAAGGTGAACGATGTGATAGAAACCTACGAAGAAATAGAAGTTAAACAGACGTTATAAGCGAAAAGTGGCAGATGAAGGATGAAGAATGATGTGACGGGCGTTTCCTCCCCCTGTGGGAAGATACCGCAGCCAGCGTCATTCTTCTTTCTTCATTTTTCTTTGCACACTGACACGATTCATAGGCATGGAGACATTGGATATGTTGATGGCGGGTGTCTTCCTGTTAGGGGCCATTCAGGGCTTCATCAAGGGATTTGTCCGCCAGCTGGCAGGCTTGGTCGGCCTCGTGGCCGGATTGCTGATAGCCCGTGCGCTGTTTGGCGTGGTGGGTGAGCGGTTGGCGTCGCAGATGGGCATGTCGGTAGGATTCGGGCAGATACTGGCTTTCGGGCTGATATGGATGGTGGTTCCCATCACCCTGTCTTTGATGGCCTACCTGCTGACCAAGACCCTCGAAGCCGTCCGGCTGGGATTCATCAACCGCTGGTTGGGAGCCGGACTGGGTGCCATCAAGTACATGCTGGTGGCCAGTATGCTCGTACAGCTCGTCGAGTTCATTGATGCGAAAAATGAGTTGCTTTCCGAAACAACCAAGTCCTCTTCCGTGTTCTATTATCCGATGGGGAAGTTTTCGGGGGTATTCCTGCCGGCCATTCAGACGGTTACAAGACAACTAATAGAAAAAGATATTTGAGATATGCAAGTAGAACCCAATAAATATGTAAAGGAACTGACGCAGGAGAAGTACAAGTACGGCTTCACTACCGACGTTCATACAGACATCATCGAAAAAGGCTTGGACGAGAAGGTGGTGCGGCTCATTTCCGAAAAGAAAGGCGAGCCCGACTGGCTGCTGGACTTCCGCCTCAAGGCGTTCCGCTATTGGCAGCAACTGGAGATGCCTACCTGGGCGCACCTCACCATCCCTGAGATAGACTATCAGGCGATTTCGTATTATGCCGACCCTACCCGCAAGAAAGACGGCCCCAAAAGCCTCGATGAGGTGGACCCCGAACTGATCAAGACGTTCGACAAGCTGGGCATCCCCTTGGAGGAACGGTTGGCGTTGAGCGGTATGGCCGTGGATGCCGTCATGGACTCGGTGTCGGTGAAGACCACGTTCAAGGAAACCTTGATGGAGAAAGGCATCATCTTCTGTTCCATCAGCGAAGCCGTGCGCGAACATCCCGACCTGGTCAAGCAATACCTGGGCTCGGTGGTGGGCTACCGTGACAATTTCTTCGCCGCCTTGAACTCTGCCGTCTTCAGCGACGGATCGTTTGTCTACATCCCGAAAGGAGTGCGCTGCCCGATGGAGCTCTCCACTTATTTCCGCATCAATGCCGCCAACACCGGCCAGTTTGAACGCACGCTGATAGTGGCCGACGATGACAGTTATGTTTCTTATCTGGAAGGCTGTACGGCCCCCATGCGCGACGAGAACCAGCTGCATGCCGCCATTGTGGAGATAGTCGTGATGAACCGTGCCGAGGTGAAATATTCCACCGTGCAGAACTGGTATCCCGGCGATGCCGAAGGCAAGGGTGGTGTCTACAACTTCGTGACCAAGCGCGGCAACTGCAAAGGCGTGGACAGCAAGCTTTCGTGGACACAGGTGGAGACCGGTTCGGCCATCACCTGGAAGTACCCCAGCTGCATCCTGAGCGGTGACAACTCGACGGCAGAGTTCTATTCGGTCGCCGTCACCAACCATTTCCAGCAGGCCGACACGGGCACCAAGATGATTCATCTGGGCAAGAACACCCGTTCTACCATCGTCAGCAAGGGCATCAGTGCCGGCAAGAGCCAGAACTCCTACCGCGGCTTGGTGAGGGTGTCCGGGCGGGCCGACAATGCCCGTAACTACAGCCAGTGTGACTCGCTGTTGTTGGGCAGCCATTGCGGGGCGCATACCTTCCCTTACATGGACATCCACAACGAGACAGCGGTGGTGGAGCACGAGGCTACGACTTCCAAGATTTCCGAAGACCAGATTTTCTACTGCAACCAGCGGGGCATCTCTACCGAGGATGCCGTGGGGCTGATTGTGAACGGCTACGCCAAGGAAGTCCTGAACAAGCTCCCCATGGAGTTTGCGGTAGAGGCGCAGAAGTTGCTGTCGGTCTCGCTCGAAGGAAGTGTGGGCTGACGGTGTCGTGCCCTGTCGGGCGTTTTTTTGAGTATAGAAGTTTTTTGAGTTTCACTCCTTGAAGAATATGTTAGAGATTAAAGATTTGCATGCCAGCATCAATGGCAAAGAGATATTGAAAGGCATCGACCTGACCGTGAACGCAGGCGAGGTGCACGCCATCATGGGACCGAACGGTTCCGGCAAGAGTACGTTGAGCAATGTGCTTGTAGGACATCCGGCCTACGAGGTGACCAAGGGTACCGTCCGCTTTGACGGCAAGAACCTGCTCGAAATGGAGCCGGCCGAGCGCAGTCATGCCGGACTGTTCCTTTCGTTCCAGTATCCGGTGGAGATTCCGGGAGTCAGCATGGTGAACTTCATGCGGGCCGCCGTCAACGAGAAGCGCAAATACGAAGGTCTGCCGGCCCTGACCGCAGGTGAGTTTCTCAAGCTCATGCGCCAGAAGCGCGGCATTGTGGAGCTGGACAGCAAGCTGGCCAACCGCTCGGTGAACGAAGGCTTTTCGGGCGGCGAGAAGAAGCGCAACGAAATCTTCCAGATGGCCATGCTCGAACCCAAGCTCAGCATTCTTGACGAGACCGACTCCGGCCTGGACATCGATGCCCTGCGTGTGGTGGCCGAAGGCGTGAACAAGCTGAAGACCCCCCAGACCAGCTGTATCGTCATCACCCACTACCAGCGCCTGCTGGATTACATCAAGCCCGACATTGTGCATGTACTCTACAAAGGCCGTATCGTGAAGACGGCCGGTCCGGAACTGGCGTTGGAACTGGAGGAAAGGGGCTATGACTGGATAAAGAAAGAATTGGGAGAAGAAGTATGAAGTCAGAACAGCAATACATCGATCTTTTCTCGCAGTGCGAAGCCATGATTTGCCGTCACAGCGCCGAGGCGATGAACGCCCCCCGCGCCAAGGCCTTTGCCGACTTCGAGCGGATAGGATTCCCTACCCGCAAGCAGGAAAAGTACAAATATACCGAGGTGGCCGACCTGTTCGCCCCCGATTACGGGCTCAATCTGAACCGGCTGCCTATCCCCGTCAATCCCTATGAAGTGTTCAAGTGCGATGTGCCCAACATGAGCACCTCGCTCTATTTTGTGGTGAACGATGCGTTCGACAAGCACGACCATCCCGCTGCCCAATTGCCCGAAGGAGTGCTTTTCGGCAGTCTGAAGGAGATGTCCGAACAGCATCCGGAGCTGGTGAAGAAGTACTACGGCAAGCTGGCCGATACAGCGAAAGACGGGGTCGCCGCATTCAACACCCTGTTCGCACAAGACGGCGTGCTGATGTATGTGCCCCGCAACAAGGTGGTAGAGAAGCCCATCCAGTTAGTGAACATCCTCCGTGCCGATGTCGACTTTATGGTGAATCGTCGGGTGCTGGTCATTCTGGAAGAAGGGGCGCAGGCCAAGCTGCTGGTGTGCGACCACGCCATGGACAACGTGAACTTCCTCTCCACGCAAGTCGTTGAGGTCTTTGCCGGCGAGAACGCCGTGTTCGACCTGTACGAGCTGGAGGAGACGCACGACAGTACCGTGCGCTTCAGCAACCTGTATGTCCGCCAGGAGGCAGGCAGCAATGTCCTGCTTAACGGCATGACCCTGCACAACGGCACGACCCGCAACACGACCGAAGTGACGCTGGCCGGACGGGGTGCTGAAATCAACCTCTGCGGCATGGCCATTGCCGACCGCAACGAGCAGGTGGACAACCATACGTTCATTGACCACCAGGTGCCCGACTGTACCAGCAACGAGCTCTTCAAGTACGTGCTTGACCACCAGGCGACGGGGGCATTTGCCGGCAAGGTGCTGGTGCGCGAAGGGGCGCAACGTACCTGTTCGCAGCAGACCAACCGTAACATCTGTGCCACCCGTGAGGCGCGGATGTACACCCAGCCCCAGCTGGAAATCTATGCCGATGATGTGAAGTGTTCGCACGGAGCCACTGTGGGGCAGCTCGACGAGAACGCCTTGTTCTATATGCAGCAGCGCGGCATCAGCCTCCAGGAAGCCCGCCTGTTGCTGATGTTCGCTTTCGTCAATGAGGTGGTCGACCAGATTCGCATGGAGGCCTTGAAAGACCGCCTGCATCTGCTGGTGGAGAAGCGTTTCCGTGGCGAGCTGAACAAGTGTCAGGGATGTGCCATTTGTAAGAACTGATAGCCGGAGAAACTGATATGTACGATGTAGCTAAAATTAGAGAAGACTTCCCAATTCTGTCGCGGACCGTCTACGGCAAGCCCTTGGTTTATCTGGACAACGGAGCGACCACGCAGAAGCCCCGGTGTGTGGTGGAATCCATCACCGATGAATACTATTCGGTCAATGCCAACGTGCATCGCGGTGTGCACTTCCTTTCCCAGCAGGCCACCCACCTGCATGAGGCTTCGCGTGAGACGGTGCGCCGGTTCATCAACGCCCGCAGCATTTCCGAGATTGTCTTTACCCGTGGCACCACCGAGAGCATCAACCTCGTGGCGTCTACGTTTGCCGACAGCCAGATGCAGGAAGGCGATGAGGTGATTGTCTCCGTCATGGAGCATCACAGCAACATCGTCTCCTGGCAGTTGCAGGCCGCCCGCAAGGGCATCCGTCTGCGGGTCATCCCGATGAACGAGCGGGGGGAACTGCTGATGGACGAATACGAGCGGCTCTTCTCGCCACGGACGCGGTTAGTGTCGGTGGCACACGTGTCCAACGTGCTGGGCACCGTCAACCCCGTGAAGCGGATCATCGGCATTGCCCATGCCCATGGGGTGCCCGTATTGATTGACGGGGCGCAGAGCATCCCCCACATGAAAGTGGACGTACAGGATCTTGACGCCGATTTCTTCGTCTTCAGCGGACACAAGGTCTATGGCCCCACGGGCATCGGCGTGCTGTATGGCAAGGAGGAATGGCTCGACCGTCTGCCGCCCTATCAGGGAGGCGGTGAGATGATCAAGAACGTCAGTTTCGAGAAGACCACGTTCAACGAACTGCCGTTCAAGTTCGAGGCCGGTACGCCCGACTATATCGGTTCGACCGCTTTGGCCAAGGCTCTCGACTATGTGTCGGCCCTGGGCATGGAGCAGATTGCCGCTTACGAGCACGAGCTCACCGTCTACGCCATGCGGCAGCTGCGGGAGATACCCGGTATGCGCCTTATCGGCGAAGCGGAGCAGAAGGGAGGAGTGCTGTCTTTTCTGGTAGGGAACATCCACCATTTCGACATGGGTACGCTGCTCGACCGTCTGGGCATCGCCGTGCGCACAGGACATCATTGTGCCGAACCGTTGATGCGCCGCCTGGGCATTGAGGGAACCGTGCGTGCCTCGCTGGGACTGTATAACACGAAAGAAGAAATTGACGCATTGGTGGCAGGCATCCGGCGCGTCAGCCAGATGTTCGGATAGCCATGCTGTTGCCATTTTTGCAAGAGGGGCGGATAGAGGCCGGATGCGATGAGGCCGGCCGGGGCTGCCTGGCCGGCGCTGTCTATGCGGCAGCCGTCATCCTGCCTCCCGATTTCCACAACGAGCAGCTCAACGACTCCAAGCAGCTCACCGAACGCCGCCGCTACGCCTTGCGCGAGGTCATTGAGCGCGAGGCACTGGCATGGGCGGTGGGGGTGGTGACCCCCGAAGAGATTGACCGCATCAATATCCTCAACGCCTCCTTCCTGGCCATGCACCGTGCCTTGGATCAACTGCAGATCCGCCCCCAACATCTGCTGATAGACGGCAACCGTTTCAACCCTTACCGCGACCTGCCCCATACCACGGTGGTCAAAGGAGACGGCAAATACCTGTCCATTGCCGCGGCCTCTATCCTGGCCAAGACCTATCGTGACGATTACATGCACCGGCTGGCTGAGGAATATCCCCTTTACGACTGGCATCAGAACAAAGGGTACCCCACCCGTAAGCATCGGGATGCCATCGCCCGTTATGGGGCGACGCCCTACCACCGTCAGTCGTTCAACCTGCTGGGCGACGGTCAGCTCAGTCTGCCTTTTGCGGAGTGAGGCCTTACTGGCGACGCACGCCGGCGACCAGTGGTGACCCGGCCGGGTCATCACTGAAGCCTTGGCCCTGCCGTCAGTCAAGCGTCTGCCCGCCCCTGCCGCTGTCAGTCATCGGCAGCGGTGAGGGTCGGCTCGAAGAGTCCGTTTCCGGCCGTGCTGATTCTCATGGAGCTCAGCAGCAGGAGCAGCCGTGTTTTCTCTTCAGTCAGTTTGCCTTGTTTGTACAGCCGTTTGTTGTATTTCCACCAATTCAGCAATTTCCGTTTCTCCTTATTCTGTTTGCCCGGCAGCTGGTGGTGCTCCGAGACATATTCTTTCAGCAGTTGGTAGTACCGGTGCCAGTTTTCTTCTCGTTTCATGAGGGTCATTAGGGTTGTGTCGGGCAAGTCGGAAGCCGTGAGGGCTGCCTGCCGGCCCGGACAATGAGTAGATTGCCGCCAAAGTTACAACAAAAAGACGACAATGCGACCCGACTTCCCTTCCATTGTACACCGATGGAAAACCTGTGCAGAAATATGTCGAAAAATGCGTGTGGTGAACAGGATTTTTGTATTTTTGCATAGCTATTGTATCACATCGATTATCAACTTTTAAACAGAATAACATTATGGCCAAGAAAGCTCTTTTAATGATTTTGGATGGTTGGGGTTGTGGCGACCATCAGAAGGATGACGTTATCTTCAACACAGCTACTCCCTACTGGGACAGTCTGCTGGCTGAATATCCGCACTCACAGTTGCAGGCAAGCGGCGAGAACGTGGGTCTGCCCGACGGACAGATGGGTAACTCGGAGGTGGGTCACCTCAACATCGGCGCCGGCCGCATCGTGTATCAGGACCTTGTGAAAATCAACCGTGCGTGTGCCGACGGCAGCATCCTGAAGAACCCCGAAGTGGTGTCGGCTTTCGGTTATGCCAAGGAAAACGGTGTCGCCATCCACTTTATGGGGCTGACGTCGAACGGTGGCGTACACTCGTCACTCGACCACTTGTACAAGTTGTGCGACATCGCCAAGGAGTACGGACTGGAGAAGACGTTCATCCATTGCTTTATGGACGGACGTGACACAGACCCCAAGAGCGGCAAGGGCTTCATTGAGGAGCTCACTGCCCACTGCTCCCAGAGTGCCGGCACCATCGCTTCTATCGTGGGACGTTTCTATGCCATGGACCGCGACAAACGCTGGAACCGTGTGAAGGAAGCCTACGACCTGCTGGTGGCCGGAAAAGGCAAGCAGGCTACCGACATGGTGCAGGCCATGCAGGAGTCATACGATGAAGACGTGACCGACGAATTCATCAAGCCTATCCACAACGCTACGGTGGACGGTACCATCAAACCGGGTGACGTGGTGATTTTCTTCAACTACCGCAACGACCGTGCCAAAGAGCTCACCGTGGTGCTGACCCAGCAGGACATGCCCGAAGAGGGTATGCAGACGCTGCCGGGCCTGCAGTACTACTGCATGACTCCGTATGACGCCTCGTTCAAGGGTGTGCACATCCTGTTCCCGAAGGAAAACGTGCAGAACACGTTGGGCGAATACCTGGCTGCCAGCGGCAAGAAGCAGCTTCACATTGCCGAAACCGAGAAGTACGCCCATGTGACTTTCTTCTTCAACGGCGGACGTGAGACTCCGTATGACAACGAAGACCGTATCCTCGTGCCCAGCCCGAAAGTGGCCACTTACGACCTGAAGCCGGAAATGAGTGCCTACGAAGTGAAGGACAAGCTGGTGGAGG
>CAMAFR010000044.1 GCA_945833835.1 uncultured Bacteroides sp. | reverse complement strand
CATTAAAACCTCATCATTATGGCACGTATCTATAAAAAGCTGACTGACCTCATCGGTCATACCCCTCTCTTGCAACTGAACGCACTGGCCGAAGCGCACCACGCACAGGCCAATGTCATCGCCAAACTGGAATATTTCAATCCGGGCGGCAGCGTGAAAGACCGCATCGCCCTCTCCATGATAGAAGACGCCGAACGGAAAGGCATCCTGCAACCAGGTGCCACCATCATCGAACCGACCAGCGGCAACACCGGCGTAGGACTGGCCTGGGTAGCCATCGTGAAAGGCTACAAAGCCATCCTGACCATGCCCGAGACCATGAGCGTGGAACGCCAGAACCTGCTGAAGGCCCGTGGCGCACAACTGGTACTGACACCAGGAAGCGAAGGGATGAAAGGGGCCATACGGAAAGCCGAAGAGCTGAAGGCCGCCACTCCGGGAGCCGTCATCCTGCAACAGTTCGAGAATCCCGCCAACCCTGCCGCCCACGAAGCCACCGCACGGGAGATATGGGAAGACACCGACGGTAAGATTGATGTGCTGGTAGCCGGCGTGGGCACAGGCGGAACACTGAGCGGCACGGGCAAAGTGCTGAAGGCCCTGAAGCCCGACATCGAGGTGATTGCCGTTGAGCCCGACTCATCGGCTGTCCTGTCGGGAGAGAAGCCGGGAGCGCACAAGATTCAAGGCATCGGCGCCGGCTTTGTCCCCAAGACGTTCAATCCCGCCATCGCCGACCGCATCATCCGTGTGGCCGACAATGACGCCATCCGCACCGGCCGCGAGCTGTCTGCCAAAGAGGGCCTGCTGGTAGGCATCTCGGCAGGAGCCGCCACCTTCGCCGCCCTGCAGATAGCCGCCCAGCCCGCCTACGCCGGCAAGAACATTGTCGTTGTATTGCCCGACACCGGCGAACGCTACCTCTCTACTGTGCTCTACGCATTCGAGGAGTATCCGCTCTGAACATAGCCAACCCTGCGATAAGGTTAATAACCTTGCGGGCGTAAGGTTATTAACCTTATTGCCGCAAGGTTATTAATCTTCATGCAGCAAGGTTATTAACCTTATTGCGGAGAAGCCCGTCTTCCTGCCGGCAGCAGGCCTTCAGGCCCCTTCGGTCTGTTCTTTGGGCCAGTTCACCAAATACAGCCGCTCGGTGGCACGGGTGAAGGCTGTGTACAGCCAGCGGTAATAGTCGGGGCTGAGCATCTCCTCCGTCATATATCCCTGATCGAGAAACACCCGCCGCCACTGTCCGCCCTGCGCCTTGTGGCAGGTCACGGCATAGGCATACTTCACCTGCAACGCATTGTAGTAAGGGTCCTCCTTCAGTTTCTTCATCCGTTCCCGTTTGGTGGAGACATCGGCATAGTCTTCCCACACCCCGTTGAACAGCCGCTCGGCAGCCTCGCGCGACAACGAGGGGGCATCGGCATGCAGCGTGTCGAGCAAGACCTTGGCCGTCAGCTCCAGTCCATCATAGTCGGGAAAGGTGAGCGTCACCTCGGCAAACCGGAAGCCGTAGAGCTCCTGCTCCCGACGCACCCGGCGCACCACCGCCGTATCGCCGTTGGCAATAAAATCCAGCTCCTTGCAACCGTTCCCCCAGAAATAATTGTTCTTGGCCACCATCAGCACATCTCCCGAGCCCAGTTCCTCCTCCTTATATAATATAGTCTGGCGGATACCTTTATTATATAGGTTGGCCCGCTTGTTGGAGCGGCAGATAATCATGGTCTCGTCCATGCCCGCCTGCGCATAGCACTCGTCGATGCAGGCTATCAGCTCACTGCCGGGCACCACACAGACATCCGGAAAGCCCGTGACCCGCAGCACCGGCAGGCTGCCGGTGCCCCCGCCCGTAATGATGCGGCGCAGCAGGGTGGCATTGTAAAGAATCCCCGAATCGGAAGTCTGACGCACCACCTGGGTCAGCACGCACTCGGTCACCTCTAAGCCATAACCCTGCAACTGCGCTGCCGACAGGGCCGGACTTTCTTCCTCGCCCACCGGCGGCAGCTGGGCCGTGTCCCCGATCAGCATCAGCCGGCATCCCGGCACACTGTAAACATACTGCACCAGATCATCCAACAGACGCCCCGTGCCGAAAGCCTGGCCCGACAGGCCCGTATTGGCAATCATCGAGGCCTCGTCCACCACAAACAGCGTATGTCGGTGCAGATTGTGCCCCGCCACGAAATTGTCCGTCGCGTTCGAGAACACCTGCTGGCGATAGATTTTCTTGTGCACGGTATAGGCCGGATGGCCGGCATACAGCGAGAACACCTTCGCCGCCCGTCCGGTGGGACCCAACAGCACGCACTTGTGGTGCAGCTGGGCGAGCGTCCTGACCAACGCACCCACCAGCGAGGTCTTGCCCGTCCCCGCATATCCCCGAAGCAGAAAAACAGCGTCATCAGAAGGCGAAAAAAGAAAATCCGCAAAAGATTTCAGCACAAAATCTTGCTCTTCTGTTGGTTTATACAAAAAATTTCGCTTAATTTGCTGCACTAAATCATTATTTAACATTATGTCCGATAAAAAGTGGGCGTAACGTGTACGCGATTAAAGTAATTTATTTTATTTTTGCGCTACGAATATAAACTAAAAAAACAATATTATCATGAAAACAGTTATTAATCTTGTGTTAGCCGCCTGTGTGATTGGCTTAGCCTACATCTGCTTTGGCAGTATTATGGGCCCTATTAATTTTGAAAATGAAAAATCAGTACGTGACAAAGCAATCATCGCCCGATTGATTGACATCCGCAAAGCACAGCAGGAATACCGCAGCTTGCACCAGGGAGCTTACACCGATAATTTCGATTCATTGATCGCATTCGTCAAGACAGCAAAATTGCCGTTCATCATGAAGGTGGGCTCGCTGACAGACGACCAGCTGAACAACGGTATGACTGAAAAGAAGGCCATGGCCATCATCAACAAGGCCAAGAAGACGGGCAAATGGAATGAAGTGGAAAAAGAAGGTCTGCAGAACTTCCGTCGTGACACCATGTGGGTAGCCGTACTGGACACCATCTTCACCAAAGGCTTCAACCCCGACTCTCTGCCGTTCGTGCCTTATGGCAATGGCGCACGCTTCGAAATGGCCATCCGCAAGGATACCACCAAATCGGGTGCACCGCTGAACCTCTTCCAGGCACAGGTGTCATACGACACTTATCTGAAAGGCATCAACGACCAGGAACTGCTCAACCTGAAAGACCTTCAGAGCAAGCTGGGCAAGTACTGTGGTCTGCGCGTGGGTGACATCGAGACCCCGAACAACAACGCCGGCAACTGGGAATAATCAGCCCCGCACTTTCTACCATCTATGACTGGAACCATCGATTTTTCACAATCGGACCAATATACATTATCCATCCGTCTGAGTACGGATGGATTTTCTTTTTGTATCTGTCCGCCCCAACATCCGGAGGACGGCTGTTACCGGTCGTATGCCGTGAACCCCCAACGCTCCATGGCCGCCAACGTGAAGGCATTCCTGGCCGATACGGCCGAGCTGGGACACACCTTCGGCCAGACCAACCTGCTGATCCATTCGTCACGCTACACGCCGGTACCGTTCGAGCTGTTCGAGGACGAACAGATGGAAGCTATCTTCTACCAGAACCTGACCCGGCAGAACAACGAAATCGTATTGTGCAATGTGCTGGGGCGCAGCAACCTGGCCATCCTGTTCGGCATGGACAAACTGACCCACCTGCTCTTGAGCGAACGTTTTGCCCATGCCCGTTTCTTCGCGGCGGTCAGCCCACAGGTAGAATGGCTGTCGGGCAGGAACCGGGCAGGCGACAGGAGCAGACTGTATGCCCATCTGCACCCCAACAGCACGGACGTCTTCTGCTTCGAGCGGGGACGGCTGCAACTGGTCAACTCATACACGACACCCACCCTCGACGACCGCTGCTACTACCTGCTCAACGTGTGGCAACAGCTGGGTTTCGACCCGGAACAGGACGAGCTGCACCTGACGGGGCTGAGGAACCTGTGCACCGCCCTCGAAGAACAGCTGCGTCCCTACCTCCGCAACATTGACATCATGAACCCGTCCACCCACTTCCGCACGACCGCCGCCGGCGTGTCGGGAGAAGTGCCGTTCGACATCCAATCCCTACTAATATGCGAGTAATCAGTGGTATTTATAAAAGAAGGCATTTCAACGTGCCCCCCAGCTTCAAGGCACGTCCTACGACCGACTTCGCCAAAGAGAACCTGTTCAACGTGCTCAACAACTACATGGATTTCGAGGAAACGGAACTCGCCCTCGACCTCTTTGCCGGGACCGGCAGCATCAGCATCGAGCTGCTGTCGAGAGGCTGCCGCCGCGTCATCTCTGTCGAGCGCGACCCGCAGCACTTTTCGTTCCTCCTCAAAACCATGAAAGAGCTGGGCACCACCAGCTGGTTTCCGGTGAAGGCGGACGCTTTCCGCTTCCTGGAGCGCAGCGGCGAACAATTCGACTTCATCTTCGCCGACCCTCCCTACGCCTTAGAGGGACTGGCCACCATCCCCGACAAAGTCTTCGGTCACAGACTGCTGAAAGCAGACGGCCTCTTTGTCCTCGAACACGGCAAAGACCTGCACTTCGAAGACCACCCGCATTTCCTGGAGCACCGCCACTACGGCAGCGTGAACTTCTCTTTTTTCAGAGCAGCGGAGCCAACAGACGAACCACCGACTCGGTAATCTTGTTCAGCCGTGAACGGCGGGCCCACAGCTTGGGGGTGAGCTGGATGCAGTGCTGCTGGTCGGCCAGGAATATATGCTTCAGCCGACGGGCCGTCTGCCGGTCATAGAAGAAGGCATTGGCCTCGAAATTATGCTCGAAACTACGGAAATCCAGATTGGCAGAGCCTACAGAGGCGGCCCGGTCGTCCCACACCCATAACTTGGAATGGAGAAAGCCTTTGCGGTACAACAGTACCTTGACACCGGCCTCCATCAGTTCGTTCAGATACGAGAGCGACCCTTTGTGCGTCAGGAAGGCATCGGCCTTGCGGGGCAGCATCACCCGCACGTCCACTCCGGCCAACGCCGCCGACTGGAAGGCCGTCATCACCTCTTCGGTGGGCAGGAAATAAGGGGTCTGCACATAGAAATACCGGCTGGCACGCCCGATGGCCATCACCAGCCCCTGCATCAGGTCACGCCATTGCCCTACGGGGTCGGAAGTGACCGTCTGCACCAGTACCTGCCCCCGGTCTTCCAGCTGGGGGTAATAGGCAGGGGCTGTCAGCAACGAGCGGTCCATGGCATACCAGTCTGTGAGAAAAGCCGCCTGAAGGCCGTAGACCGCCTTCCCTTCTATCCGGACGTGCGTGTCGCGCCACACTCCCCACGAGAAGCCGCGCAGGTAACGTTCGGCAATATTCATCCCTCCGATAAATCCCACCTCACCATCCACCACGACTATCTTGCGGTGGTTGCGGTAGTTCACCTTGCCGGTAAACAGCGGGAAACGGACCTTCATGAACGAGAGCACCTCGATGCCCTCGCACAGCATCTGGTCGAAAAACAGCTTGCTCACCTTCCAACATCCCACATCGTCATACAGCAGCCGCACTTTTACACCCTGACGGGCCCTGTCTATCAGCACATCGCGCAGCAGACGGCCCACCGCGTCATCCTCGAAGATATAGAACTGCAGGTGCACGTGGTGCCTGGCCCTGGAGATGGCACGAATCAGGTCAGACAGCATCCCGTACCCGTCGGTGTACACCTCCACACTGTTGCCGCCAAACGTCAGCGCGCTGCCCACATTCGTAAAGAAGTCGCGCACACGGTCGTCGGCATCCGCCGCCGTCAGCACCGCCCGCGAGCGGCTCATCTGTTTCGGCGTACTGACCAGGCGGGTATAGCCGCTCCGGCTGATGAACCGTTCGTGCCGCGTGCTGCGGCCCACCAACAAATAGAGGACAAGCCCCACCACGGGCAGGAAAAACAGGACAAGAATCCATGCCATCGTCTTCACGGGACTGCGGTTGTCAGCAATGACGATGAGAATGGTAGCCACAATCAGTGCCAGATACAGGCAATGAAAGGCTGTGGAAAGTATCTGACCGGTAACATCAAGAAACAACATGATACCTGTTTTTTAGGCAGCCAAAGATAATGCATTTTCGCGAAACGCAAAACAAAAAAGTGAAGAATGAGGGCGGCTTGCGCCGTGGACCCCTTTCTCCACTTTCATCTGCTCCCTGTCCTTATAGTCTGTCAGAAAGGCCGTCGTCCGCCAAAGCCGCCGGGATGGCCTCCGCCAGGACCGAATTCCATCCCCGACGGACGGGCACCCTTGCCGCCGAAGAGGTTCAGGCGGTAGACGAAGTGCACCATGCAGTAGCTGTAGATGGCGTTGTACTCGGTGTCCTGGCGCATGGCGGCACTGATGGTGCGGCTGATGTTGCTCTGGTTGCGCAGGATGTCATAAAACTGCACGCTGATGGTGGCCGCATTGCCTTTCAGGAAGTTCTGCGCAATCTGCGCGTTCCATATCAGTTCGTTGGTATTCATGCCGGCATCTTCGTAACCGCGGCGCGAGTTCTGCGACAGGTCGGTAGAGAGGGTCATGTTCCACGGCAGGTTGACGTTCGTGCTGGCACCGTAGGAGAACTGATAGGTGTCCATGTTGTTGCCGGTCTGGTAGCTGTTGCGGGCGTGGTTGTAGGTGATGGAGCCGTTCAGCGAGAACTCCCACCAGTTGTTCCGGTAGGTGCCGCGCAGCCGCTCGGCCAGCGTCAGGTTCTTCATGATGTTCTTGTCCTCGTCGGTCACCTGCTGCTTCGTACTGATGTAGCTCACCTGGTTCTGGTAGTTGACGCGGGTGAAGGTGCTGACGGTGTATTTCTTGTTGCGCAGGGCGGTGTTCGTCCCCATCATGCCGAAGAGGCTCCAGTTGCCGTTCATGTTGACGGGCGTGGTGGTGTATCCACCGGTCGCCTCGTTGTACGATCGGCGGTTGCTGATGCTGTTCAGCTGGCTCTGGAAGTTCAGGTGCGCCATCATGCCGCGCTGGGTCTCGGGGTTGAAGGTGTTGAAGAACGCCATCAGCGTATTGGTGAAGGTGGGCTTCAGTCCCGGATTTCCCACCTTGACGTTCAGCGGGTCCGTGTTGTCCACGATGGGCAGCATGTCGGTCATGCTGGGTTGCGAGCTGCGTCCGCGGTAGTTGATGCGCAGCTGGCTGGTCTTCGAGAAAGTGTAGCGGAAGTCCAGCGTGGGGGTGAAGTTGAACACGTTGCGGGTGACCAGCGTGTCGAGGGCTCCCTGCCGGTAAGACAGCTTCGTCTTCTGCGGCTGGAACGAGGCACCCACGTTCAGTTTCATCTTCTTCGTAATCCAGCGCAGGGTGAGGTCCATCATGTGGTTGTAGTAGTCATACTTCGCGCTTTTGCTCAGTGACTCGTCGAGCTCACCGTAGCCGGGTGCAGCCACCGGCCCTGCCACGGTCCAGTCATCGGGCATGTTATAAGTGCGGTTGTCCGTGTCCGAACGCTTGTACTGGAAGTTATAGCCGAATTGCAGGAAGCCACCTCTGAAGATGGGCTCGCTGTAAGAAAGGCGTGCGCTATAGGTCGAGCTCGTGGTGGGCGTGTCAATGTAGCGGCGCAACAGCTCCTTGACCCGCTCTTGCGTGGAGGCGTTGGCCAGGTCCTGCTGGAAATACTCCGTTTCGGAGGTAGAGAACTGCTCGCTGCCGCTGTTGGTGTAGTTGTACTGCCCGCGGAACGTGAGATTCCGTCCGGCCTTGCCCAGGCGGCGGTTCATCATCAGCGAGCCGCCCACGGTGAGGTTGTCCGTCCGCTGCAACGTGTTCTTGATAATGGTGTTCACGATATTGTCCGACGCCACGAGGGTAGTGATGTCCTCCGCCCCCATCAGCTCGTCAGTGGAATGTCCCGGGTCTGTATTGAAGGTGAACGACTGGTTGGCGGAGCCGTTGTCGGTCTTGCCATACGTCAGGCGCGGACGGAAGATCACGTTGGTCATCGTGTCGGGCTTCCACTCGAAACGGAAGTCGCCGGTAAAGCTGGTCGTCTTGTTACGGCTCTGGCTGAGGGCATTGGCAAAAGAGCTGCGGTCGGCAGAGACGAAGGTTTCCGATGACGACTTGCCCAGCAGGTCCTGGTCCTTGTAGTTGAAGTTCAGGCTGCCGCCCGACTGCAGCTTCGGGGTCTCTGTCGCGAAATTGACACCGGCCATCCTCACGGCGGTCAGGCCGTTGTTCCGCCGCCAGCGTCCGCCCCCTCCCCCGCCGGGAAAGCTCTCGTCGTTCACGTTGTTCATCGAGCCGATGACGGTAATCTGGTTCTTCTCTTTGAAATAGTTGGCCATCAGCTTGCCGCTGTAACGGTCTTTCGTGCCCACGGCACCGTCTACATTACCGAAGAAGCCCCGGTTCATCCCCTTCTTCACGGTCAGGTCGAGCACGGTCTCCTCCTCGCCGTCGTCAATGCCGGTCACACGGGCCATGTCCGACTGCTTGTCATACGTCCGTATCTGGTCGATGATGTTCACCGGCAGGTTCTTCATGGCGATGTTGGGGTCGTCGGCAAAGAACTCCTTGCCGTCTATCATGATTTTCTTGATTTCCTTTCCGTTCACCGTAATCTTGCCGTTCTCGTCCACCTCGGCTCCCGGCAGCTTCTTCACCAGCTCTTCGAGTGCCGACCCTTCGGGCACGCGGTAGGCCGAGCTGTTATAGACCAGGGTGTCTTCCGAAGCTGTCACCTCGGGTGCCTGCGCCACAATCACGGCCTCCTGCAACATGATGGCATCCGAGTGCAGCTGTATCTTACCCACATCCAGCCGCTGCTTGTTACGGGGCAACGTCAGCTCTTGAAAATAGGGGACATAACCGATATAAGACACCTTGAGCAGGTATTTCCCCGGACGGACGGACATGCTGAAGGCACCGTTGTTGCCCGTCACATTGCCCGCCACCATCGAGCTGTCTTTCACCGAAAGGACCTGCACGGTTGCCTGCATCACCGGCGAATCATCCTCTTTATCCAACACCAATCCTGTCACCGTTGTCTTGGTCCCTCCTCTGTTTTGCGCCACGACGGTGGTCAGGCACAGGAAGGCCAGCAACACGCTAAATATTCCTTTCATCTTCTTTTTTTATAATTTTATGTTACCCGTTGGACAGGACACCTCCTGTAGGGTTTAATAGAATAACATTTTTTAAGGAGGAACTCCCCTACCGGCCCTCTTCGGCTCATTTGCGCCGCAGCAGCCGATCGGCCTTGCGCTTCTTCACCAGAAACTCGAAGATCAGCACAGTCAGGGCCATGAAGAGAATGGCGGCCCCGTTGTCGGCCGCTTCCAGCCTTCCGTCGCACCCGGCCTTCACCAAGGCGACCGCATAGTAGGCTCCCCAGCCGAGCAAAGCGTACTTCATGGACTTTCCGCGCAACAGGGCGGTCTCTCCGTCCTCGTCTTTCTGACGCGCCAGGAAAATCATGAACAGCGAGAGCCAGACCACCAGTTTCATGCCCAGTTTGACCATCACCCAGTTCCCGTCGTCTATCATTCCCGACAGATACATCAGCATCGGACTGAAGACCGACAACAACACCAATACATAACCCACCCATCTGCAGGGCAACGGCAAGATTCCTTTCATAAGCTTCTTCTGATTAAATTTTGCGCAAAAGTAATGAAACGCACGTCAAAAAACCGCTTCCTTCTGACTTTTTTTCTAATTTTGCGCACAAAACCATTCATTTATGAGCAAACAAGAAGTCATTATCTGTCAGAATTTTGCAGAAGACCTCCGGCAGGCCTTGGCAAAACATTCCTACGACAAACTGTTCATCCTGACCGACGACCATACCTACCGCCTGTGCTGGCCGGCCATCAGCCACCTGCCTTGCCTGCAAGGAGCGGTGTCTATCTGCATCGGCCCGGGCGACATCCATAAGAACCTGGAAACCTTGGCCTATGTGTGGAACCGCCTGAGCACCGAAGGGGCCACCCGCCGTTCGCTGCTGCTCAACCTGGGCGGAGGCATGGTGACCGACCTGGGCGGATTTGCCGCCGCCACCTTCAAGCGGGGCATCTCCTACATCAATGTCCCCACTACCCTGCTCTCCATGGTCGATGCCGCCGTGGGTGGAAAGACCGGCATCAACTTCAATGAGCTAAAGAACGAAATCGGTGCCTTCGCTCCTGCCTCCACCGTACTGATAGACTGCGGGTTCCTGAAGACCCTCGACACTGAGAACATCCTCTCGGGCTACGCGGAGATGCTGAAGCATGGCCTCATCAGCAACACCGCCCACTGGAGCGAACTGGTCACCTTCGATATGGAGCACATCGACTACGACCGCTTGCAGCAGTTAGTGGCCCAATCGGTCAAGGTAAAAGAGGACATCGTGGAACAGGACCCCTACGAGCGCGGCATCCGTAAGGCACTGAACCTTGGACATACCGTGGGACACGCCTTCGAGAGCTTCGCCCTGCAGAAGAGGCCTGTCCTGCACGGCTATGCTGTGGCATGGGGCATGGTGTGCGAACTCTACCTATCTTTCCTCAAGACAGGCTTCCCCAAAGACAAGCTCCACCAGACCCTCCGGTTCATCAAGGACAACTATGGCCGCTTGGACTTTACGTGCGACGATTATGAGGCCCTCTACGGCTTCATGAAGCACGACAAGAAGAACATGGCCTCGGGGGTCATCAACTTCACCCTGCTGGGCGAAGTGGGTGACATCCGCATCAACCAGACCGCCTCGCAAGAGGAAATCTATGAATTGTTGGACTTCTACAGCGAAATAATGGGGTAAACACAAAAAAAAATCCTCAAAACGCTTGCAGGTTCAAAATATATGCGTACCTTTGCACCCGTCAAACAAAGACAAGCACATCACAGCGGGGTGTAGCTCAGCCCGGTTAGAGTACGCGTCTGGGGGGCGTGTGGTCGCTGGTTCGAATCCAGTCACCCCGACTGATAAGAAAGCATTGACAATCCGATGATTGTCGATGCTTTTTTGTTTTATCTAAAGTGGCATAAAGCAGACAATGATGCTGTCATGCCTTTCTTGGGGTCAGTAGAAATTTACTCCGTACATGATGATACCATAGAGGTTTATATATGCTCCATGAAATATCACTATTCCAAGAAGTGACCACATTATCACAGCCCTACTTCCTGACGGTCTGTGCCCGTACTTCCTAACGGTCTTAGGACGTACGTTCAAAGGGTCTATGCACGTACGTCCTAAGAGGCTATGGACGTACGTCCTGAGCACCTATGCACGTACGTCCATAGAAGGTATGAACGACACCGTGTGAAAAGCGGGCAGATGACCTGTTTCCCCGAACGGTTGTTGAACGGGAATGAACGACTCGGTGGCTTTTGCCTTTTGACCCATCTTGTAACTATGCCTGTTTACATGACAGTCAATCCGTAATTTTGCCGGTAACGTAATAGACGAGGCTGTAAAAGTATGATAAATATTAGAGGTTTATTTTGTAATTGAATAAATTATTTATTTCATTTGCATAATCAAGGTATATTTGTTTGCCTAAACAATAATGTGTTTACAATGAGAACAAAGACAAAAAGAAACTTTGTGATAACAAAGAAAAACAATACGTACACTGTTTCTGATAAAGAATCAGGAACAAGTTTATATCATATTACGGATACGCCTGTATATGATAATTTTGATCTGGATAAACCTTTATTGTCTGGCTTAGGAAGTATTATGAATGTGTCAGGCAATTATTATTCTTTTAAAGAATACTTATCAAACAATGATGATTACCATGCCATGGTTTCTGATTGGAAAAAAATAGGTGTCTACTTTATAGAAGCATTATCTCTGTATAAAGAGAAATAATATGAATCAAGATAATAAAATCGGAGAAAAAGAAGCTTCGTCTGACTTGTCAAGACAAGAACAGGAAGTTTTGAAAGATTTAGAAAGTGAAGGCGTTGAAATCTCTACAGATGTAACTAAAGTTCTTGAATCGTTGACAGAAGAACAAAGAAAAGTTATTGTAAGGGCACTCTATGCGGTGGAGGAATCCTCTTCATTTCGAGGACCTTTACCGCCTCCTGAAATGTTAAAAGGATATGAAAGCGTCTTGAAAGGTGCTTCTGAAAGAATATTTGCGATGGCAGAAAAACAACAAGAACACCGAATGCATATAGAAAAGACCATTGTTGACAGACAAACAGAACAAAGTGGAAACGGACAAATCTGGGGTGGAGCTTTAACGGTTCTATTTGGCATGATTACTTGTTTCCTTGGCTACACAGGGCATGATGGTTTAGCAGGAACAATAGGAACGACTACAATTATATCTTTAGTAATAGTTTTTGTTTTACGTAAAGTTCCAGAAGGAAATAAAAAGAAAAAAAGATAATGTCGTGGACAAAACGTCCTACATGTAGCTCATCCAACAAAAAATAAGGAGTGTCTCTCCGAAAAGAAACACTCCTCTGCACGGGAAGAGAGGCTCGAACTCCCGACACTCGGTTTTGGAGACCGATGCTCTACCAACTGAGCTATTCCCGTGTTTGCGGTTGCAAAGGTAGTATAATTTTTCAATCCTGCAAACACTCGGCAGGAATATTTGCAGGACAAATCATTCCAACAAACCTAAGTCGCTGAACATCTGTCGATAAACGGCGGCCTTATTTTCCAGCTTCATGGGGTAGGCACGGCTGCTCGACGGCATCCGGTACAAAGACAGCTGGCGGCCCGCCCAACTGAAAGGCAGCTGGCCGCCTACGGGCGGAGCGGTGGCCTCCATCTGGCTGCAGAACGTGTCGGTGGCCTTCTGCCCGGTAGTGACCACCGCCCGGCAGCAGGGCAGCTGGCGGAGCAGCAGTCCGATGTCGGTAGGCTCCACCACTTCGAGGAACTTGTCCGAAGCGTTGTCCTGCAGGCGGCACACCGCCGAAGCCGTGTCATACAGGGCAATGCCCTTCTCCTCCAGAAAACGCACGATGCGCCCCTTGTCGAACGCCTTGCCACCCGGCAGCAGGAAATGGTCCTTACAGCCGAAGAAAATCTGCCCGAAGATGCGCCACATGTCGTTTTGCAGGTTCGGGTAGAAGAAGTCCATGCTCCACCGTTTCTGCTGCGGAGGGAAGCTGCCCAGCATGAGCAGCACGGCATTCGCCGGCAGGAAAGGTTCGAGGGGATGCTGCTCCACCGTCATCGGTCATTCCTTGGGTTTGGGTTCTTTCTTGGCCAGCAGCACGATGTTGTAGACATACTCGGTCATCCATGCCTCGCTGTAGCCCAACGCATGCTGGTACTGGCGGATGTTGTTACAGGTCTTGCGCACACCGTCGTCTTTCCAGTCATATTTGGTCATGATGTCATGCACCGTCTTCTCGGTCATGCTCCGCAAGAGTTTCTTGAAGAGTCCCGGCATACGGAACTTCCACTGCATCAGGTTGCCCAGCACCATCAGCAAGTCCTGGCTGAAGCCCTGGAACATGAAGAGGTAGGTCTTGATGTCGTTGACGTTCTTGCAGTTTTTCTTGATGGAGTTGTCTATTTCCTTAAAGAAAATATCGTCCAGGCCGTAGATGTCCGACAGCATTTTCTTGCAGCGCGAACGTTCGGCAAGGCCCAGCTTGTTGTTTTGTGTAGGCACTTTTAGCGTCCGTTTGAACATCGCCATGTCGGGCAGGAAATTGATATTGCTGATGCCTAACTGTGATGCCATGACCGCCTGATAGTACACACGTATCAGGGTCATGAAATCCTCCATGCCGCCGACGCGGACAGGTTCTGCTTCTTCGGCTTGCTTCTTGCCGAACAGTTTTGAAAAGATACTCATATTGTTTTCTGGTTTCTGATAGTATATATCGGTTGTACTCGGATGCAAATGTAGTCAAAAACCTCGATTATCCCACCCCTGCCGCCCATTTGTTTTTCAATAACCGACTTGCTTCTCCGCTTTTTTTGCCGCTTCTGCACACGGAAGATATACAATCAGGCTATCCATGTGGCATCCCCAGAACCAACGTCAGGGGGATGTAGGCGGCTTTGACACAGTCATCTCCGAAGAGACCTACCGGAAGCAGAGCCGCTGGTAGCTCCTGCCGGTGTTCAGTAATGACCGACGAGGGTCATCACTGAACACCGGGGCAGGCCGTCAGTGACGGTCCGAAGAAGCGAGAGCCGTCACCAGCACTCGATGTCCTGCCCGATGTCGGGCATCCGCTCCTTGCGGAACACGGGGCTGCGGATGCCCTTGCGCTTCTGCTCCCGGTAATCGTCGAGCAGACGGAACGCATACTTCCCGAGCAGAATGATGGCCACCAGGTTGCAGAGGGCCATCAGCCCCATCGTCAGGTCGGCCAGGCTCCACACGAAATCAAGACTGGCCAGCGAGCCGAACATCACCATGCCCCCCACCAGCAGACGGTAGACCTGGATGACCCACCGGCGCGAGGTGATGAACTGCAGGTTGGCCTCGCCGTAATAATAGTTGCCAAGGATAGAGCTGTAGGCAAAGAACAGGATGGCCACCGCCACATACGAGCCACCGAGACTGCCCACCTGGGTGGTCAATGCCTGCTGGGTGAGCTGGATGCCATCGGCCGACCCCTGGAGGTCCACCCCGCTGCACAGGATGATGAACGCCGTGCAGGTGCAGATGAGCAACGTGTCGGAGAAGACCCCCAAGGTCTGGATAAGCCCTTGTTTGACGGGATGCGTCACGTGCGCCGTGGCCGCCGCATTGGGAGCCGAACCCATGCCCGCCTCGTTGCTGAACAGGCCCCGCTTGATGCCCTGCATGAGGGCGGCTCCCACCGTGCCACCGATGGCCTGACGGATGCCGAAGGCATCGCCCACTATCTGCCCGATGACTTCGGGAAAACGGGTGATGTTGGTCACGACGATGAACAGGGCCAGCAGCACATAGCCCAAGGCCATGACGGGCACGATGATGCTGCTCACACGGGCAATGCGGTGCACGCCGCCGAAGATGATGAGCAGCGTGGCCGCCGTGACCCCAGCCCCCATCCAGGCATGACGGACCCCGAAGGCGTTCTCGAACGCGGCGCACAGGGTGTTGCTCTGCACGGAATTGAAGGCGAAGCCGAACGTGACGGTGATGAGTACGGCAAACAGGATGCCCATCCACCGCCGCTTCAGCCCCCGCTCCATGTAATAGGCGGGGCCGCCGATATAGGAATGACGGGAGCGGACCTTGTAGAGCTGTGACAAGGTGGACTCGACAAAGGCACTGCTGGCTCCGAACAGGGCGATGACCCACATCCAGAACACAGCCCCCGGCCCCCCTACGGTGATGGCGGTGGCCACTCCGGCCAGATTGCCGGTGCCTACCCGGCTGGCCAACGAGATGGTGAAGGCCTGGAAGGAAGAGATGTGTTTCTCCTTGCCGTCAATGCTGGCGGTGGAATCGCCCAGCAGCCGGACCATTTCGGCCAGCATACGGAATTGTACAAAACGGGTGCGCAGGGTGAACCATACGCCGCACCCTATGAGCAGGGCCACGAGCAGGTAGGTCCAGATAATGTCATTCGCGATGGCGATGAATTGGTTGGTCAGTTCCATAATCGTTCAGTTGTTCGGTGTGGGATAATTGAAAATAAAAACGGTGGTCGGCAAACTCTTGCCCGACCAGGCCGAAACGGATGAAATCGGCCAGCAGCTTGCACAAGACACGCCGGTTCATGCCCGTCAGCCGGCCACACTGGTTCAGGGTCAGCCGGCCGTGCTCGCCCAGCAGGGAGAGCAGGCGGCGTTCCTCCTCAGTATAGGTCATCATGACCTCGGTGTCCTGACGGTTGTGCCGCCAGATGTGCAGGTGGATAGCGGTGGCAAGGATGTTCTCGTCGCAAATACGGACATAGGCCCAAGCCTTCCCGTCCTCGTCCACCGCGCGGACCGGCTTCTGTACGCTCTCGGGGATACACACTTCGAGCACATCCTTGCCTTTCACCTTGTGGATGGTGTGGGTCAGCTGCAGCGGCGGGCGGCAGTAGACCGTGGCGGCGGCCTCGACCATGTAGATTTCCTCTTCCGAGCGCACTCCGGCTATCTGTCCGTTGTCCTTCACGCCCACCAGCAGCCGGCCGCCCCCGGTGTTGGCGAAGGCGGACAGGCTCTTGGCTATCTTGCGTGCATCGGAAATGGCGAATTTGAAATCCTGCCGGACGTGCTCTCCCTCGGCTATCCGTTGCAATATGTATGTCTCGTCGGCGGGTGGTCTCATCCTCATATAATGCTATCAGGTGGTGTTCAGTCGCAGTGCTTGTGGGTCATGATGTCGAGCACCATCCGGTCGGTCTCGTTCATCCCCACACTGCCGATATGGGTCAGGTTGCGGATGCTCCGGTCCACACTGTCCTCGATGATGCCCTCGACAGAGGTGACGCACTTCTGCTCCATGGCCAGGATGGCCGACAGGACCGCCGTCGAGACACCGCTGGTCAGCTTCAGGGCGCAGCTGGGCTTGGCACCGTCGCAAATCATGCCGGTCAGGGTGGCGATCATGTTCTGCACGGCATACGACACCTGCTCGTAACCGCCGCCCATCAGGTAGGTGATGCCGCAGCTGCTGCCGGTAGCCGCCACCACACAGCCGCACAACGCCGACAGCCGTCCCAGGCTCTGCTTGATGTAGATGGCCGTGAGATGGCTCAATATCAGGGCACGCGTCAGCTGCTCTTCGGTCTTGTGGGTGTCTTCGGCATACACCACAACGGGCACCGTGGCGGCAATGCCCTGGTTGCCGCTCCCCGAATTGCTCATGACCGGAATCATGGCGCCGGCCATACGGGCATCGCAGGCCCCCGAAGTATAAGACAGGATGTGGGTGAACGTGTTGTCTCCCATCAGGGCCTGCTCGCTGTGGCTGCCGCGCAAGGTACGGCCCAGTTCGTGTCCGTACCGGGCCTGGAACGACTGTTCGGCAGCGTTCTTGTTCAGCCGCCGGGCTTCCTGGATGAAGGCTATCTCTTCGAGCGGAGCGGTGGTGGCAAAATCGAACACCTTGCGCAGGGTCAGTTCGGGCTCGTCGTCCGCCGCCGCCTGGTCAGTGTCTGCCTTGCAGTCGAGCAGCACCTCGCCGTCTTTCCGCAAGAGGACGAACCGGGTGTGCCCGCCGCTGATGACGGCAGTCGCCTCCTGCCCGTCTGCCCGGCAGGTCACCTCGATATAGAGTTTCTCCTCAATGCCTTCCTTCAGCGCAATCCGCATCATCTGTTGCGCTATCATGCGCCGGCCGGCCTCCACAGCCTCGGGGGTACAGTCTTTCAGCACCTCCAGCCGGTACTCAGACTTGCCTATCAGCGCACCCAGGGCCACAGCGATGGGCAGGCCAATCATCCCGGTACCGGGGATGCCTACCCCCATGGCGTTCTTCAGGATATTGGCGCTGAGCAGGACTTCGATACGCTCGGGCTTCCGCCCCAGCAGCTCGGTGGCCCGCGCCACGCAGAGTGCCACTGCCATGGGTTCTGTACATCCCATGGCCGGCACCACCTCGCGCCGTATCAGGGCTACAATCCGGTCTCTTTCCGCTTTTTCTATCATGCTACTGCCATCCTCCCATCATCTTGATTGGTAGTTCTGCAGGCCTGTCTGCAAGAAGTCGATGTATTGCTGGATGTCCTCGTCGTAAGAGTAGGACTTGTTGAGCGGCATGCCGTCGTTGTCAATCAGCACATAAAACGGCTGGGCGTTGGCACCGAACTTGGAACGCTGCAAGTAGCTCCACTTGTCGCCCACGGTGCGCAGGGTGCGCTCTTGTCCGTTCTCGACAATCTTCACGGGTTCGGGCAGCTTGGTCTTCTCGTCCACATAGAGCGTAATCAACACATACTCGTCGTTGATGAGCTGGCTCACCTTTGTGTCGGTCCACACCGCCAGCTCCATCTTGCGGCAGTTCACGCAGCCGAAGCCCGTGAAGTCCAGCATGACCGGCCGGTGGTGCTGGCGTGCATACTCCATGCCGGCATCAAAGTCGGTGAACTTGGCGTGCACCTCGTTCTTGTACAGGTTGAAGTCCTGGGTCTGCATGGGCGGGGCAAAAGCACTGACCGCCTTGAGCGGCGCTCCCCACAGGCCGGGTATCATGTAGATGGCGAAGGCCAGCGAGAAGAGAGCCATGAAGAAACGCGGCACACTGACTTTCGTGTCGTCATCGTCGTGCGGGAACTTGATTTTGCCCAACAGGTACAGCCCCAGCAGGCCGAAAATGACAATCCACAAAGCGAGGAACGTCTCGCGGTCCAGCAGCCGCCAGCCGTAGGCCAGGTCGGCCACCGAAAGGAACTTCAGGGCAAAGGCCAGTTCGAGGAAACCCAACGTCACCTTGATGACGTTCATCCAACCGCCCGATTTGGGCATGGACTTGAGCCATGAGGGGAACAGGGCGAACAACGTGAAAGGCAAGGCCAGGGCAATGGCAAAGCCCAGCATACCGATGGCGGGAGCGATGATGCTGCCCGTGGTAGACACCTCGACCAGCAGGAAGCCGATGATGGGGCCCGTGCAGGAGAAGGAGACCAATGACAGGGTGAAGGCCATGAGGAAGATGCTGAGCAGACCGGTGGTCTGTTCGGCCTTGCTGTCGACCGCATTGCTCCAGCGCGAAGGCAAGGTAATCTCGAAAGCACCGAAGAAAGAGGCTGCAAAGACTACCAGCATGAGGCAGAACAGGATGTTGAAGACGGCGTTGGTGGAAAGGGCGTTCAGGGCACTGGCACCGAAGATGAGCGTAATGGCCAGCCCCAACGTCAGATAAATGACGATGATGGACGCACCGTAGGTCCAGGCGTCACGGATGCCTTTCTTCTTGTCTTTGGTACGTTTGAGGAAGAAGCTGACGGTCATCGGGATGATGGGCCACACACAGGGTGTGAACAGGGCCAGCAGTCCGCCCACGAATCCCATACAGAAAATGTATATCCACGACATATCGCCCTGCCGGGTGGACTCGCCCATCGCCTGAAGTTCGCTCACGACCGGCTTCCAGTAGTCGGCCGTGCCGGCCAAAGGCGTGGCGGCCTCGGCTACCGGCGTGGCGGCAGGCGGCTCCGTACCGCCGTCAGCAGGTGCGGCTACTGCGGCTGCGGCCCCTTCGGCCTTGCCGTTGAAGGTAAACTCCACTGCAGCGGGCGGCAGGCAGTTCTCATCGTTGCAGGCTCCGTATTCCAGGTAACCGGCAATGCTGTAATCGCCTCCGTCGAGCCGTACTTTCTGCACGAAAACGGCCTGCTTCTCGAAATAGCGCACCTGCATCTCGAACACAGGGTCCATTTTGTCCACCTCCTTGCCGCGGGGCATCAGTTTGCCCACCAACGTCACCCCCTTGCGGGCATCGAGATTGAGGGAGGCCTGGGTAGGTCCTCCGTCGCCAAGGTCGGTAGAATACACGTGCCATCCTTCATCGATGGTTCCGGTGAAAACAATTTCCGCTTCGTTGGCCGAGAGCGTTTTCCATTCTGTCTTGAACTTGACCGGCTCCTGGATCTGTGCGGACACCGAAAGTGCAAGAACGGCTAAGAATAGCCAGCTGAGTAGAAGTCTTTTCTTCATTGCAATGATGGTATATGTTTTTAGATGATTGATATCTGGTTCACTAAGGCTGGTAACGTTGTGTCTGCAAAGTTACTGTTTTTTTTTAATTGGCACCTTATCAGCGTCTTTTTAGAAAAAAAACGGGAAAACTTTTGTCCCTTAGAAAAAAAACACTACCTTTGCATCGCTTTTAGAGAAAAGCACCTTTTTAAGCAAGGTTTAGGAGAGGTGGCAGAGTGGTCGATTGCGGCGGTCTTGAAAACCGTTGTACCGAGAGGTACCCGGGGTTCGAATCCCTGTCTCTCCGCAATAAACGCTGAAAATCAGCAATTTTCAAAATAAACACCCAATTTTACACCCAAGAATGTAAAGTTGGGTGTTTTTGTTTTATTTAAGACATCCCTAAGACACCGCATAAATCTTTTGCTTTATATCCGGACATATGATGGTTTTTGCTAACTTTGCAGTATAAGGTTCAAAGAATATAACGATGGAATATAATATAAAGGAAAAACTTGAATGGACGGTTATTTTTATTCTTGAGTTCGGGCGCAAGTATGGATTGACGATGAAGCAGTCTTTCAGCTACCTGAGCCGTTACAAGGGTATTGATTTCATTGACCGTCATTATGGATATGTTCATACGCAATCATTTGCTTCAATGGTAGATGATATAGCGGAATATTGTCATCGCCAAGGAGGGGCATTAGTATGAAACTTTATCATGGGACAAATAGGGATTTCGATCAAATAGACTTGTTGAAATCAAAGCCGAACAAAGACTTCGGACGTGGATTTTATCTTTCCGCTGATTATAAACAGGCTCTGAATATGGCACAAGTAAAAGTTGAACAGTTGGAATCAGGCAGTCCGATTGTGCAAAGCTACCTTGTGGATGATAATTCCTTGAATGATTTGTGTGTACTCCGTTTCGATAGCTATTCAGAAGAATGGGCAAAATTCATTTTGCTAAACCGGAATAATCCCACTAACAAGCCAGCGCATGAGTACGATGTGGTAATTGGTCCCATTGCCAATGACCGTGTAGGTGTGCAATTGTGGCGATATGAAAATCATTCAATAGACCTTTCTACGCTTGTTCATAATCTGCAATTCATGAAAGGTATAACATTTCAATATTTCTTCGGTACGGAACGTGCCATCAAACTGTTACAAAGAATATGAGCGAAAAAACGGAAATGATGGCGGATATGGTAAAGAACCTTGCCGCTTTGTTGACTGAACGATACAGTAACATGACGATGGAAGAGGCACTTGCCACTGTGTTTAATTCAGATACTTACAGGAAAGTAATGGATAGCCGAACACATTTCTATCATCAAAGCCCTCATTATGTGTTTGCTTTTCTGGAAGAAGAACTGGCGAAAGGTAAGTTTGAATGACGACTTAGATAAAACAAAGTATATAGATAACTCAAGTTTCGGATTTAGGCTAATGCCATAGGTTTAGACATAAAAAAGGCTTTGAGAAATTCCGTATATCATTGAATTTTAGTAATTTAGAAGTGTCCAAACAACTAATTACAATCACTCAAGGCCATGAGCAAAATTACAAAAATACCATCTGAAATCCGCATTTTTTTCACAGGAAAACGAATCAATCCTGCATTTTCTAAGAAACTGTTTTGAAATCATCGAAAATATTTGTTAAGCATCATCTGAATGCA